>JBQTIS010000024.1:0-3662 GCA_052387895.1 Rhodospirillales bacterium
TTGTGCACCGACTCGCGCAGCTCGGGATAGTCCTCGCCCAGCTCGACGCTTACCAGGCCGTGCGTCTGCGTTCCTTCCATCGTCAGGCCGCCAGCGCGCGGTAGGTCTTGGGCACGCCGGCGCGCGCCACGTCGCCGTAGAACGGCACGCCCGGCAAATCCTTCTCGACCGCGCGCCTTACCGCCAGCAGCCTGGCCAAATCGATGCCGGTTTCGAAGCCCATCTGCTCGAGCATGAACACGCAGTCCTCCATGGTCACGTTGCCGGTGGCGCCCGGCGCGTAGGGGCAGCCGCCCAGGCCGCCGAGCGAGGCGTCGAAGTCGCGCACGCCCTCCTCCAGCGCCGCCAGCACGTTGGCGAGGCCCAGGCCCCGCGTGTTGTGGAAATGCGCGAACAGCCTGCGGCCGCCGACCAGGGGCTTCACGCGCCGGACCAGGCGCTTGACCTGGGCCGGGTCGCCGTAGCCCACCGTGTCGGCCAGCGCGATCTCCTCGGCGCCGGCCTCGGCCACCTCGGCCGCGATCGCGGCCACGCGGCCCTCGTCCACCCGGCCCTGGATGGTGCAGCCGAAGGCGGTGGCCAGGCCCACGCCCAGCGCCGGGCGCTTGGCCTTGTCCACGGTATTCACCAGCGAAACGATGCGCTTGAAGTCCGCGATCGCCTCTTCGGTCGAGCGGCGCACGTTCGCGCGGCTGTGCGCGTCGCTGACCGAGACCACGTAGTTGAGCTTGTGCGCCGGGGTTTTCAGGCCCCGCTCCGCCCCTTTCAGGTTCAGGATCAGGGCCGTCACGCGCAGGTCCGGCAGCGAGGCGGCATGCGCGATCACCTCTTCCGCGTCGGCCAGCTGCGGCAACAGCTTGGGCGGCACCATCGACGTGGCCTCGACCGAGCGCAGGCCCGCGGCGTATTCCGCGTCGATCCAGGCCTTCTTGCGCGCGGTCGGCATGAAGTGCTGGATCATCTGCAAGCCGTCGCGCAGGCCCACCTCGCGCAGCGTCACTTTTTCGACCATTTCCTAATCTCCCACGGCCGCCGGTTTGCCGCACCAGGCCGCCCCCTCACCCGGCTTCGGGTAAGCGCGCCGCTTCGCGCCGCGCAACCCTTCGCATCCCTCTCCCCCGCTCGCGGGGGAGAGGGTGGGGTGAGGGGGCGCAATGTCTTGCATCGCAAACACCGTCACCGTCCCTTGAACACGGGCTTGCGCTTTTCGCCGAACGAGCGGATGCCCTCGCGCCGGTCCTCGGTCGTGATCGTGCGGTTGTAGGCCTCGATCTCGAACATCATGCCGTCCCGCAGCGACATTTGCAGCCCGCGATGGATCGCCTGCTTGGCCTGGCGCACGGATATCGGCGCGTTGGCGGCGATCGCCTTGGCGGTTTCCACCGCCTCGGCCATGACCTTCCCCGGATCGCACAGCCGGTTGACCATGCCCCAGGCATAGGCCTCCTCCGCGCCGAACGGGCGGCCGGTCAGGATCGCCTCTTTCGCCCGGCGCTCGCCCACGGCGCGGGGAAGCTGCTGCGTGCCGCCGGCGCCCGGCATGATGCCGAGCGCCACCTCGGTGAAGGCGAAGCGCGCGGCGCGCGCGGCGTAGATGAAGTCGCACGCCAGCGCCAGCTCCAGGCCCCCGGCATAGGCCGCGCCGTTGACCGCCGCGATCGCCGGCGCCGGGCAGTCCACCATCGCCCGCACCATGCGCTCGAAGATCAGGTGCTGCGCGGCCCAGGCCTCGTCGGACATGCCGTGGCGCTCCTTCAAATCCGCGCCGCCGCAGAACGCGCGCTCGCCCGCCCCGGTCAGCACCACCGCGCGCGCGGCGGCGGGATCGGCGGCGAGGCCCGTGAACAGCTCCAACAGGTCGCGGCCCATCTGGGTGTTGAGCGCGTTGGCGGAATCGGGCCGGTTGAGCGTGACCGAAAGCACGTGCTCGGCCGGCCGGTCCAGGGCCAGGGTCTCATAGGGCTGGCGCATCGCTGCTTTCCACGGTTTCCGTTTCCTGACAATATTAGCCCTGCCGCGCAGGGTCAAAAGCGCGGGATTCTGAGGAAAGGACGCCATGGCCTCGCTGACGCAAGAACTCGCCCAACTGGCATCGGGCATGACGATCGAGGCCATCCCCGATGAGGCGCGGCGCATCGCCAAAACCGGCTTCGCCGACTGCGCGGGCGTGATGATCGCGGGCGCGGGCGAGCCGGCCGTGGGCATCGTCGCGCGGCAATTGGGCGGGCCGATTTCGAATAACGGCGGCGGCGAAAGCGCCTCGCTGCTGCCCCGGGGCGGCAAGCGCGCGGTCGAGAACGCCGCGCTGGTCAACGCCGTGGCCGCGCACGTGCTGGACTACGACGACGTGGCGCTGGACGGGCACCCCAGCGCCGTGCTGGCGCCGGCGATCCTGGCCCAGGCCGAGGCCCAGACGGAGACCCTTGGCGCCACGGGCGCCGAGATGGTCGCGGCCTATGTCGCGGGCTACGAGGTGTGGGCCGAATTGCTGGCGCGCGTGCCCGGGCCGATGCACGCCAAGGGCTGGCACCCCACGGCGGTCCTGGGCGCGGTGGCGGCGGCGGCGGCCTGCGGGCGCTTGCGCCGGCTCGACGCCCAGCGCATGGCGCACGCCCTCGCGCTGGCCGCGTCGCTGGCCGCGGGGCTGGTGGCGAATTTCGGCACCATGACCAAGTCGTTCCAGGTCGGCCGCGCGGCGCAGTCCGGGCTGACGGCGGCCAAGCTAGCGGCCGCCGGCTTCACCGCCGCGCCCGACGCGTTCGAGCACGCGGCCGGGTTCCTCGCCGCCTTCGCCAAGGGCGAGAACGCCGAACGCCCGCGCCCGCTGGACCAAAACCGCGCCTGGCAGATTCTCAAGCAGGGGCTCAACGTCAAGCGCTATCCGCTGTGCTACGCCACGCACCGCGCCATCGACGCGGCGATCGAGCTGGTCGAGCAGCACCAGGTCAGGCCCGGCGACATCGCGGGCATCGACGTCAAGACCGGCACCACGCAGATGCTGATGCTGCGCAACCACCGCCCGCAAACCGGGCTCGAGGCCAAGTTCAGCATGGAATTCGCCATGGCCTCGGCCGCGATCGCGCGGCGCGTGGGGCTGGCGGAGCTCAGCGACGGCTTCGTGCGCCGGCCCGAGGTGCAGGCGATGCTGCCCAGCGTCGCCACCCGGGCGATCGAGGGCCCGGGCGCGGGCGACACCTTCGCGCCCTACGACGAGATCGGCATCCGCCTCAAGTCCGGCCGCCGCATCGACAGCGGCCGGATCGAGCACGCGCTGGGCAGCCACGCCAAGCCGATGTCGGCGGATCAGCTGCGCGCCAAGTTCGAGGATTGCGTCGGCGCGAGCTTCCCCGAGGCCGACCGGGCGCGGGCGATCGAGGGCTTCATGGCTCTGGAGAAAATCCCCTCGGTCGCCGCGCTGAATTTGGCGCGGGGATAGCCGCGCGCCCTCACCCGGTCCGCGCTGCGCGCGGACCACCCTCTCCCGCCCCAAAGGTCGGGAGAGGGGCTTGTAACCCCTCTCCCAACGGAAGTTGGGAGAGGGAGGGACCCACTGCAAAGCAGGGGGAGGGTGAGGGGACTCAAGGTGAGGGGACTCAAAAGGAGCGAGTCGGGGCGGAGCAACCCAAACCCTTGGCGCGGCTCGGTTCCGGGGTTAAAATGGC
>JBQTIS010000025.1:0-11218 GCA_052387895.1 Rhodospirillales bacterium
TGAAGCTCTGCACGAACTGCCGCTGGAACAAAAGGAACGCGATCAACAAAGGGCCCGAGGTCATCAGCGTCGCGGCGCAGATGATCGCCCAGTCGATGCCCTGGTCGACCGCCGCGAAGATGCTGAGGCCCACGGTCAGGGGCCGCGTGGTGACGGAGTTGGTGACGATCAGCGGCCATAGGAAGTTGTTCCAGTGGTAGCTGATCGAAACCAGGCCGTAGGCGACATAGACCGGCCTGGCCAGCGGCACGTAGACCAGCCAAAGCATCTTCAGGAACCCGCAGCCCTCGATCCGCGCCGCCTCGTCGAGCTCGCGCGGCACGGTCTTGAAGGTCTGGCGCAACAGGAAGATGCCGAAGGCCGAGGCCATGTAGGGCAGCCCGATGCCGAGCAGCGTGTCGATCAAGCCGAGGCGGCGCAGGGTCTGGTAATTCTCGACGATCAGGACGTCGGGCATGACCATCAGCTGCACCAGCACCAGGGCGAACAGCACCTCGCGCCCGAAGAACTCGAACCGCGCGAAGGCATAGGCCGCCAGCGTGACCAGCACGAGCTGCGCCGCCAGGATGATCGTCACCAGCAGCACGGTGTTGAGGAAATAGCGCGCGAACGGGGCCGCCGACCAGGCGTCGGCGAAATTCTTCAGCGTCAGCGGTGCGGCCAAGTCGAACCGCGCCGAGAACTCGGTGGGGTGAAATGCGGTCCACACGGCATAGATCAGCGGCAGGAACCACAAAATCGCCAGCGCCCAGGCGCCGGCCGTGTCGAGCGCGCGCGTCAGGCCCACGGGCTCCATCGCCGAACGGCCATGCCCGGCGGCGGTCACCGGTAGTGGATCCGCCGGTCGAGATAGAAATATTGGCCCAGCGCCAGGCCGGCCAGCAGCACCAGCAGCACCACGGTGATCGCCGCGCCATAGCCCGTGTCCCAGAACTTGAACGCCACCTCCCACAGATAGAACAGCAGCAGCGAGGTAGCGTTGTCGGGCCCGCCGCGGGTGATCGCCAGCACGTGGTCGACCAGCCGGAACGAGTTGATCACCGCATTGATCAGCACGAACAAGGTGGTAGGCATCAGCAACGGAAACACCACGCGGCGGAAATAGTACCAGCGCGACGCGCCCTCGAGCGCCGCGGCCTCGCCCAGCGACGGTGGGATCTGCTGCAACGCCGCCAGGTAGAAGATCATGAAGAACCCGGCTTCCTTCCACACCGTCATCACGATGATGCACCACAGGGCCGTATCCTTGGTGCCCAGCCAGTTGTAGCCGCCGCGGCCGAATTGTTTGAGCACTTGATCGATAAGTCCGTAATCGGGCGTGTAGAAGAACAGCCAGATGTTGGCGACCGCGATCATCGGCAGCACGGTGGGCGTGAAATAGGCCATGCGCAGGAAGCCGCGCCCGGCCAGGTTCTGGTTCACCCATACCGCCATCAGCATGGCCAGCGCGATCGAGGTGGGAATCGTGCCGGCAGCGTAGATCAGGTTGTTGACGACCGACTTCAGGAAGATCGGATCCTCGACCATCGTCAGGTAGTGATCGGCGCCGACGAAGACCACCGGCCGCGAGCCCTTGGGCGTGGAATGGACGCTCTGCCAGACCGTCGCCACGGTGGGATAGTGCGTGAACAGCGCCAGCAGCGCCGCCGCGGGCAACAGCAGCAGCCAGCCGTGAATGTTGGCGCTGAGGCGTTGATTCATGATCGGAAAATCGCGGGCGGCGGAGGACGGCCGATCCGCCCCCCGCCTTCGCGCTTATGCCGCGTCGGCCGCTACTTCTTGTAGGACCTTAGGATCCGCTCGGCCTCGCGCTGGGAGTCCTTCATCGCCTGCTCCGGCGTCTTGGTGCCGGTCAGCGCGGCCTGCAGCCCGTCGTCCAGCGCGCGCGTGACGCGCTGGTTTTCGTGCGTCGACAGCTCGGCCACGGCGTGCGGCAGCTGGTCGCGCGCCACGGCGGCCGCCGGGAAGCCCGCCACGTAAGCCTTCATCTTCGGCGTCTCCCAGGCCGCCGGGGTGACCGCCACGTAGCCCGTGTCCATGCCCCATTGCGCCGCGCGGTCGGGCTGGGTGGCCCATTGCGCGAACTTGACGATCGCCGCGCGCTCGGCCGGGGTGGTCTTCTTGAAGATGTAGAAATTGCCGCCCCCGGTGGGCGAGCCGCGCCGCTTGTTGGCCGGCAGCATCGCCACGCCGAACTCGAATTTGGCGTTGTTGCGCACGTTGGTAAGGTTGCCGGTCGTCGTCCACATCATGGCGATCTTCTTCTCGAAGAAATCCTTGGGCGTGGTGCCCCACTCCACGATACCCGGCGGATGCACCTGGTGCTTGCGCGACAGGTCCACCCAGAATTGCAGCGCCTCGATCACCGCGGGCTTGTCGTAATAGGTCTCGGTGCCCGTGGCGTTCATCAGCCGCACGTCGTTCTGCGTGGTGAAGCCCTGGAACAGCCAGTAGGGAAAGCCCGAGGACGGCACCTGGATGCCCCATTGCACCACCTTGCCGCCGGCGTCCTTTTTGGTCAGCTTCCTGGCGTAGTCCAGCATTTCGGACCAGGTGGCGGGCGGCTTGTTCGGATCCAGCCCGGCTTCCTTGAACAGCTCCTTGTTCCAGTACAGCACCACGGTCGAGCGCTGGAACGGAATGCCCCAGGTCTTGCCGCCGGTCTGGCTGTTCTCCATGAAGCCGGGGAAGAAGCTCTTCAGCCACGCCTTTTCGGCGTCGGTCTTGACGATGTCCTCATAGGCGACGACCGCCTCTTCGTCGATCAGCGTGTACATGTCGGTCGACAGGATGACGGCGAAATGCGGCGGCTCGCCGCCCTTCAGCGCCGTCAGCGTCTTGGCGATCGTGTCCTGGTATGAGCCAGTATAGACCGGCTTGACCTTGATGCCGGGGTTCTCCTTCTCGAAATCCGCCGCCAACGCGTCGACCAGCTTGGTGATCGGGCCGCCCACCGCGACCGGGTAGTAGAAGGTGAGATTTTGCGCCTGGGCCGCCGGCGGCAGCGCCGACGCCATGCCCAGCAACGCCCCGCCGGCCACCGCCAGCTTTAGCCGCTTCAGCGAAACGAACGACATCGCGACTCCTCCTCTTTTTTGTCGGTTGCGAATTTCTCAAGTCCCCGTCGGCGCGCCCTCGAGCCGCCGGCCGGATGCCTTGTCGAACAAATGCCGGGCGCCCTCGGCCCAGCTCAATCCCACGCGCGCGCCGGGCCTGAGCGCCGATTGCCCGGCCAGGCGCACCAGCACGCGCTGGCCCGCGGCGCGGCAGGCGAGAATCGTGTCGGCGCCCAGGTACTCGACCGACTCGACCGCGGCCTCCATGCCGCCCGGCGCGAGCCTGATGTCCTCGGGCCGCACGCCCAGCATGCGACCGTCGCCGACAGTCCCCAGCCCCGGCGCGGACTCCAGCAGGTTCATCGGCGGGGTGCCGACGAAGCGCGCGACGAACTCGGTGGCCGGACGGTTGTAGAGCGCGGCGGGCGGCCCGTCCTGCTCGATGCGCCCGTCCCGCATCACCACCACCTGGTCGGCCATGGTCATCGCCTCGGTCTGGTCGTGGGTGACGTACAGCATCGTCACCCGAAGCTTCTGTTGCAGCGCGCGGATCTCGCGCCGCATCTCTTGGCGCAGCTGCGCGTCGAGGTTCGACAAAGGCTCGTCCATCAGGCAGACCGGCGTTTCGGCGACGATGGCGCGGCCCAGCGCCACGCGCTGTTGCTGGCCGCCGGAGAGCTGCGAGGGCTTGCGATCGAGCAGCCCCGCCAGCCCCAGAAGCTCGGCGGCGCGTTCCAAGCGCCGCGTGCGCTCGGCGCCGGGGACCCTGCGGACCTTCAAGCCGAACAGGATGTTCTCCGCGACATTGAGATGCGGGAACAACGCATAGGACTGGAACACCATCGACACACCGCGCTCGGACGGCGACAGCCGCGTGACGTCGCGCCCGCCGATGATGATGCGGCCCTCGCTCGCCGCTTCCAGCCCCGCGATCAGCCGGAGCGTCGTGGATTTGCCGCAGCCCGACGGTCCCAGCAGCACCACCAGCGCGCCTTCGGCCGCGGTGAAGCTGATCCGGTCGACCGCGACGGTCGGCCCCCAGCGCTTGGCGACGGATTCCAGGACCACGGCGGACACAGCCGTTCCCTCTTGTTCGTTATTACACTTTTATGAACGGCCCGCCGGGATTTGGCAATGTGGCCCCGATACCGGCTTATGCTATGGCGGTCATGTGAAGGAAACTGCGGTGGTCCTGCTGCCGTTTCGTGACAGCCGCGGAGGATGCAGTCAGTTCTTCGCGGGCTTGGCGGTGGCCTTGCCGGCCTTGTCCATGCCCTTGCAAGCGTCGGCGGGATTCTTGCCGGCCGACTGCGCCAAGGCGTTGCCGGCGAGAAACACGGCAAAGGCAACCGCTGGGCCCGTCTTCGATACATTTTCTTCATGGTCCGTACCTCGATTGGGTGATGCGGCGGATCGATTGGCAGCAGTATTGGGGCATCGACGCGCCCCCCGAACCAGACCATACGCGCACCGCTCCGCGCCGCCGGAAACCCAGGAAAACCGCCGCGGGCCCCACCGTTCAGGCGGCGTTCAGATTCGTGGTCCTTTTGTTCGAGGTTGGGCTAGAATTAAACGACGCCGGCCGGCATATCCCGGCCGCGCGGCCCGGGGAGACGGACGACATGACTACGACCAGGACCTGCCTGCGCCTGACCGCGGTGGCCGCACTGGCGGTCGCCCTGTCGCTGGCGACGGTTTCGCCGTCGCTGGCCAAAAGAGGCGGACACCATCATCGCCACCACCATCACGGCAGCGGCTGGTACTACGGCGCGGCCGCCTTCGGCGGCTTGGCGTTCGGATCGCTGCTCGCCTATTCGCTGTCGCGCCCCTACTACTACGACTACGCGCCGGCCTATTACGCGCCTCCGGCCTACTACTATCCGCCCAAGTACTCGCCTTACTACGACCCGCCGGCCGCTTATTACCCGCCGGCCTATCCGTATGCGTATCCCTATCCCTACGCTTATGCGCCGGCCTATTACGCGCCGCCGCAGGCCTATCCCGCGCCGGTGCCCGCCAACGGCCAAGGCGCGCAGCTACCGCAGCGTCCGCCGAGCCCGATTTCGACCGCCGCCACGCCGCCCAAGCCGGCCGTGCCCGTTACGGCCATGCCGCCAGTCTATCCGGCCTCGCCCTATCCCCGCGCGGTAGAGAGCCAAACGCTGCCGGCGAAGCAGGAAACGACGCAAAAAATCGACTATGTGGCGGTGCTGAACCCGGCGCCGCGGTCGAACAAGCCCGAGGTCTGGCCGGTTCCATAACGCCGCGATTTCCGCTGCTCGGTCGATACCAGCCCCTGGCCTGGCGCGGGCAGGGAGACTCGCTGCGCCTCGTCTCGCTGCGGCGCCTTAATGCAGCGCGAGCGCCGGTAGACGGCGATCGTCTTGCCGCTGAACGCGCCCGACGCCGCGTCCCAATGCTACTGATCGCCCGGTTTCGCCGCCGGCCAATCCGCCTGCGCCGGGAACGCGGCGGCGGTCAGATTGGCGATGCCCGGCCCTCGCCTGACGCCGGCTACGGCTTCTTCTCCGGTGGCGGAGGCGGCGCCTCGACCGGCGCGCCCGCCTCGCGCCAAGCCTTGAAGCCGCCATCGATATGGACTACCGGCTTCAAGCCCATCTCCTGCGCCACCTGCGTCGCCAAAGCCGAGCGCCAACCTGCGGCGCAAAAGAACACGAAGGTCTTGTCGGCGGCGAATTCCTTGCGGTGATAGGGGCTTTCCGGGTCGATCCAGAACTCCAGCATGCCGCGCGGACAATGTAGCGCGCCCGGCACCCTGCCCTCACGCTGCAGCTCTCGGATGTCGCGCAGATCGACGAACTGCACGTCGGCGCGGCCGTGCATGGCCTTGGCCTCGGCGGCGCTCAAGGTCTTGACCCGGGCCATCGCGTCGTCGACCAACCGGCGATATCCTTTGACGATCTGCTGCGGCATGGCGGCGTCCCCCTTTCCGCGCCGACCATGCTAGTCTCACCCGCCCCGCCACCACAATCCAGCCATGGCAGCATCCCGGGACGTCATCATCATCGGCGGCGCTGCGGTCGGCAGCGCCGCGGCCGATTTTCTCCAAGGACCGCTGGGCGTCGCCGGCCGCGTGGCCGTTATCGAGCGCGACCCGACCTACGCCGAGGCGGCCACGCCGCGCTCGCTCGGCGGCATCCGCCAGCAATTCTCGACCCGCGAGAACATCCTGATGTCGCGCTTCGGCATGGAGTTCGTGAAGCGCGTGGGCGAGCACCTCTCGGTCGACGGCGACAAGCCCGACGTATCCTTGCGCGAGCAGGGCTACCTGTTCCTGGCCTCGGCCGAGGGCAAAAGCGTGCTGCAAGCCAATCACAAGACCCAGCGCGCGCTGGGCCACGACGTGGTCTTGCTCGATCCGCCGGCGCTGAAGGCGCGGTTTCCCTGGCTCAACACCGACGGCGTCGCCCTCGGCAGCCTGGGCCTTAAGAATGAAGGTTGGATCGACCCCTACGCGCTGCTACAGGCGTTCCGGCGCAAGGCCCGCGCCCTCGGCGCGACCTACATTCACGACGAGGTGACGGGGATCGAGCGCGCCGGATCGCGCGTCGCTGCCGTGAAATTGAAATCGGGCGGGCGCCTGGGCTGCGGCGTCGCGGTAAACGCCGCCGGCACGCGCGCGCATTTGGTCGCGGCGATGGCCGGCCTCGACATCCCGATTCGACCGCGCAAGCGGTTCATCTACCTGTTCGATTGCCGCGAGCCGCCGGAGAAGGCGCCGCTGACCATCGACGCGACCGGCGTGTTCTTCCGGCCCGAGGGCGCTGGCTTCGTGTGCGGCGTGTCGCCGCCGGAGTCCGATGACCCCGACTGCCTGGACTACGAGCTGGACTATTCGCTGTACGAGAACGTGGTGTGGCCGACGCTCGCCGAGCGCGTGCCGGCTTTCGCCGCGATCAAGCTCGTCCGCGCCTGGGCCTGCCAGTACGACTACAACACGCTGGACCAGAATCTGATCGTCGGCCCGCACGCGGACTGCGCCAATTTCCTCTTGGCCAACGGCTTCACCGGCCACGGGTTGCAGCAATCGCCGGCCGCCGGCCGCGCGCTGGCCGAGCTCATCGTCCATGGCGGCTTCCGCAGCATCGACCTGACGCGCTTCGGCTTCGCGCGCGTGCGGCGAAACCAGCCGATCAAGGAGCTGAACGTGGTCTAACCGCCGAATCCCTCGGGGTGCTTCTCGTGCCAGCGCCACGCGGTTTCGACGATGCCCCTGAGCGTATCGAAGCGCGGCTTCCAGCCCAGGTCGCGCTTGATCGCCGAGGGATCGGCCACCAGCACCGCCGGATCGCCGGCGCGGCGCGGGCCGGCCTCGACCGGCACCTTGCGCCCGCCGACCTCCTCGACCGCGCGGATCACCTCGTTCACGCTGTGGCCGCGCCCGGTGCCCAGATTGTAGCGCAGGCTTTTGGCCTTCAGCGGCTCCAGCACCGCGATATGCGCCTCGGCTAGGTCCATCACGTGCACATAGTCGCGCACGCAGGTGCCGTCGGGCGTGGGGTAGTCCGTGCCGAACACGGTAACGGCGCGCCGCTTGCCCAAGGCCGATTGGATGACGAGGGGGACCAGATGCGTCTCGGGCCGGTGGTCCTCGCCGAGATGTCCTTGGGGATGCGCCCCGGCGGCGTTGAAATAGCGCAGGCTGGCGGAACGGATGCCCAAGGCCCGGTCGGCCCAATGCAGCATGCGCTCGATCAGGAATTTCGATTCGCCGTAGGGGCTGCCCGGCGCGACCGGCGCGTCCTCGGCGACCGGTTTGTCTCCGGCTTGGTCGAACAGGTTGGCGGTCGAGGACAGCACGAAGCGCTTCACGCCCGACCTGGCCGCCGCGCGCAGCAAGTTGACGGCGCCGGCGGTGTTGTCGCCGAGATAGCCCAGGGGATCGGCCATCGATTCGCCGACCAGCGACAGCGAGGCGAAATGCAGGATGGCGTCGAAGCGGCGGGACTGGAACAGCCGGGCGACATCGCCGGCGTCGCGCAGGTCGAGCGCCACGAACTCAGCGGCGGCGGGAACCGCCGCGCGGTGTCCGGTCGAAAGCCGGTCCGCGACCACGACCTTGTGGCCGCGCGCGATCAGCGCGTGCGCCGTGTGGCTGCCCACATAGCCGGCGCCGCCCGTCACCAGCAACATATCGCCCATGGCCTCTCCGTCGTTGCTCCGATGATCCCTGGCACAGACCGGCCGCGCGCGCAAAGGGGCGAATCGCAAAATCGGGCCGAATCGGCCGATTCGGTGTCGGCGCGCGCGCCGACGGCGGTATAGTCGTTTCGAGAAGCGAAGCGATTAGGCCGCCGGAGAGGTGAAGCATGACCGTGTTTCTGCAAATGACGTCCGCCCTGATGGAGCCGGTCGGGCTGATCGGCTATTTGCTCTGCGGCCTGCTGCTGCCGCGGTTATGGCTGGCGCTGAGCGGCGCCGCGGGCTGGGCCGTGCTGATGAACGTGTGGGACGCTGCCCAGGAAAAGGCGCGCTACGCCGTATCCGGCTCGGAGCTGATGGTCTCGCGCTTCGCGGCGGCCCTGCTGGTGGCCGCGGCCGCCTATTATGCCCTCAACGCCTGGCGCGAACGCCGCGCGGCGGGCGCTCCGGCCTATTACGCGCCGTGGCAGAAGGCCATGCCGAAGCACCTGCCGATGGTCGCCGCAGACGACGAACCGCCCTACGACCCGCGCGTTTGAGCCGGCGTCAGCCCGTCTTCAGCCTGAGGTGGAAGCTCTTGGGCCGCGTCAGGTGCTCGTAGCCGACGCGGCTCAGGGTGCAGCCGCGGCCCGAATCCTTGACGCCGGTCCAGGCCAGGGCGGGATCGAGATAGTCGCAGCGGTTCATGAACACGATGCCGGTGTCCAAGCGCCTTCCGATCGCCTCGGCCGCCGCCGCGTCGGCTGTCCACACCGCCGCGGTCAGGCCATAGTCGCTGTCGTTCATCAGCCCGACCGCCTCATCGTCGCCGGAAACCGGCATGATGCCGATCACCGGCCCGAAGCTTTCCTCGCGCATCGCCGCCATCTGGTGGTTCACGTCCACCAGCACCTGCGGCGCGAGATAGGGCGTGCCGGGCTTGGAGCGGGGAAACCGTCTCTCGTCGATAACAGCCTTCGCGCCGCGCTTCCTGGCGTCCTCGATTTGCGCGCGCACGGCATCGGCGCCGCCGGCGCGCGCCATCGGGCCCAGATTGGTCGATTTGTCGATCGGATCGCCCAATTTGTATTGCAGCGTCAGGTCGACGAACCCGTCGACGAATTTCCGGTACAGATCCTTATGCACGTAGATGCGCTCGATGCCGCAGCAGGACTGGCCGCTGTTGAAGAACGCGCCGTCCACCAGGTTTTCGACCGCGTGCCTAAGGTCGGCGTCCGGACGCACATAGGCAGGATCCTTGCCGCCGAGTTCCAGGCCCACGCCGGGGAAACGGTGGGCGCGGCATTCCGCCGCCGCGCGTTGCACGGCGTGCCCGCCCGCGACCGAGCCGGTGAAGGCGATGAAATCCATCAGCCCGGCGCGAATCGCCGCCTCGGCGTCAGCATGCGTGGTGTGCACGACCTGGAACAGCCCATCCGGCAGGCCGCCGGCCATGAGCGCGTCGGCCATGCGCCCGGCGCAAAGCGGGGTCTGCCCGCTGTGCTTCAGCACGACGGCGTTGCCCGCCATCAGCGCGGGGATCACCGAGTTGACGGCGATCAGGTAGGGGTAGTTCCAGGCCGCGATCGTGAACACCACGCCCAGCGGCTCGCGGCGTACATAGCGCTTGAAATCGGGCTTCGGCCCCGCGTCGATGTCGCCCAGGGCCTGGGGGGCGATCTCGATCATGTAGCGCGCGCGCTCGGCGAAACCGCGCACCTCGCCGGGCGACTGCGACAGCGGCCGGCCCATCTGCCAGCTCAGCTCTTCGGCGATCTCCTGGCCCTTGGCGACGAAGGCGTCCACGGCGGACGCGCAGATCCGCGCGCGCTCGGCCAGCGGCGCTTCGCGCCAGCCGCGCTGGGCGTCGCGGGCGCGGGCGAAGGCGTACTCGACCTCGGCATGGCTCGACAGCCTCACTTGCGCGTAGACGCGGCCGTCGACCGGGCTGATCACATCGAGCGTCTGAGGGTTGTTCATCGAGGCTTCCTTCGAAGATGGTCTTGAGCGGGAACAGGAATCGATTCGGCCACCAACGATTGGGCGTTGTCGCACGCTGAAAAGGAAGAGTAATGTTGCCGCAATTCGACGGTCGCACAAGACCGCTCGGGGGTGAGAAGAGATGGCCTTCGACAAGGCCGCGGCCGAACGCGCCGCGGAGTGGATCGCAGCGGCGCGGCTGGGCCGGCGCAGCATCGGCGAGATGCCGGCGGCGCTGAGGCCGTCCACGCCCAGCGAGGGCTATGCGATCCAGGCGGCGCTGCGCCAGCGCCTTGCCGCCGCCGGCCGGGGCGCGCTGGCGGGTTGGAAAGTCGGCGCCACCACGCTGCCGATGCGGAAGCTCCTGAACATGCCCGAGCCGGTGGCCGGGGGGATTCTGGCCTCGGCCGTGCTGCGCTCTCCGGCCCGGCTCAGCTTTGCCGATTTCATCAAGCCGGGCATCGAGTGCGAGGTATGCATGCGGATGAAGTCGCCGCTGCCGGCCAAGCCGGGAAAGGTGGATCGCAAGGCGGCAGGCGAAGCGGTAGGCGAGATGTGCGCGGCGATCGAGGTGGTTGACAACCGCTATGGCGACTTCGCGCGCATAGGCGCGCCCACGATCATCGCCGACGACGTGTTCCAGGCGGCCGTCGTGCTGGGCGAATGGCGCGCGGATTGGCGCGAACTGGACTTGGTGGACTGCGTGGGCACGGCCTCGGTCGACGGCGTGACCAAGCTCGAGGGCCGCGGCCTGGACGTGATGGGCCACCCGCTGGAATCCCTGGCGTGGTTGGCGAATCTTCTGGACGCGCGCGGCGAGCGGCTGGAGCCGGGGCAGATCGCGATGACCGGCAGTCTGACCCTGCCCTATTGGGCCAACCGCGGCGAGAAGCTGCAGACGCGCATCGACGGACTAGAGCGTTTCACTGATTGTCTGAAGCGTATCCTGCGTTGGCGAAGTAGTTGGAGCATTCGTGGGGCTGGATTGCGGCGACGAGGGCTCCGATGTGACGCCAGGCGTCTTCGACGGTGCGTTTCTG
>JBQTIS010000026.1:0-3200 GCA_052387895.1 Rhodospirillales bacterium
CTGCATGCCCTCGACCACGTCCAGCTCGGTCTCCAGGCTCTTGGCCTCCTCGACCGTGATCACGCCCTCGTTGCCGACCTTCTCCATCGCCTTGGCGATCATCTCGCCGATGTCGCGCTCGCCGTTGGCGGAGATGGTGCCGATCTGGGCGATCTCCTCGCCGGTGGAGACTTTCTTCGAGCGCTTCTTCAGGTCCTCGACCACGGCCTCGACCGCCAGATCGATGCCGCGCTTCAGGTCCATCGGATTGATGCCGGCCGCGACCGCCTTGGCGCCTTCCCTGACGATCGCGTGCGCCAGCACGGTGGCGGTGGTGGTGCCGTCGCCGGCCACGTCGCTGGCCTTGGACGCCACTTCCTTCACCATCTGCGCGCCCATGTTCTCGAACTTGTCGGCGAGCTCGATCTCCTTGGCCACGGTCACGCCGTCCTTGGTGACGCGCGGGGCGCCGAACGATTTGTCCAGCACCACGTTGACCCTTGGGGCCGAGGGTGATGCGCACCGCGTCGGTCAGGATGTCGACGCCGCGCAGCATGCGCGTGCGCGCGTCGGTCGAGAATTTCACGTCTTTGGCTGCCATGTGTCTTGCTCCTGTTGGCGTTCCTTCTCGGGCGGTCTAAGGAATTGCGGTGGCCGGGCGGCCGGTCACTTCTTCTTCGTGATCACGCCCATGATGTCGGATTCCTTCATGATCATCAGTTCCTCGCCGTCCAGCTTCACCTCGGTGCCCGACCATTTGCCGAACAGCACCCGGTCGCCCGATTTGACGTCGAGGGGATGAAGCTTGCCGTCCTCGCCCCGCGCGCCGGGGCCGACCGAGATCACCTCGCCCTCCATCGGCTTTTCCTGCGCGGTGTCCGGAATGATGATGCCGCCGGCGGTTTTCTGGTCGGACGGGACGCGTTTGACCACCACGCGGTCGTGCAGCGGCTTGAACCTCATCGCTTCTCTCCCTTGGCTATCGGTCTGATCGGCAACGGAAGTCGCCGATGGTTTAGCACTCTCTACCGGAGAGTGCCAATAGCTTGGCAGCCCTCGCCGCTTCTGGCTGCTAATAGATTGATTCGGAAGCTTTTTTATTGCCGCACACGCCCTGTCTGCGGCAGCATGGCCGGCACGGAGAACGCCCGCGCGACCCGGGAGCAAGACGCCCATGCGTTCGCTTGATCTGCAATTGCGGGGCTATCGGCTGACCACCGCCGAAATCCTCTACCGCCTGCCCGACCACCCGGTCGTGCTGCAGAGCTTCATCTGGCAGAACCTGGACCTGGCGCCGCGTTTTCCGGTGCTGAACAAGTTCCTCGAGTTCTGGGAGAAGAACATCGAGGGAAGGCTGCATTCGGTGACCGTCGCCAACACGCGGCTGATCACGCCGGGGGAACTGCGCGCGAGCACGATGATGACGCTCAACTAGACTTGTTCAGGAACGCCAGCATCTCCGCCACGGTGGTGAACTTGCCGCGCGGCGATTTCGGCCGCGCGCGCCTGATCTCCTCGGCGTCGAGCCTGAGCCAGTCGTCGTAGCCCGTGACTCTGGCGCCGGTCTTGCCCAGCATCTGCTCCAGCGCCGCGCGGCCGGGCTTCGATCCCGGGGCCAGGTCGGCGACGATGTGCGCCGCCACGGCCTGGCCGTCGATCTTGTTGGTGCCGATCACGCCCGAGGGCCCGCGCATCGCCCAGCCCACGGCATAGAGCCCGGCGTCCACGCGCCCGTCCTTGTTGGCGTAGAGGCCCCGGGCGTCGTCGAACATGCCGTCCGCGATCTTGGGCGAACGGTAGCCGATCGCGGCCACCACCAGGCCGCAGGGAATGTCGTAAACCTCGCCGGTGCCGACGGCGCGGCCGCCCTCGACCCTGGTGCGCTCGACGCGCAAGCCGGTCACGCGGTCCCGGCCCAGCACCTCCTTGGGCGCGGCGAAGAAGCGGAAATGCACGCGCTTGGGCTTGTCCTGGGGCAGGCCGGGGAAGGTCTTGAGCATCTCCACCAGCTTGCCCTGCACGCGGCGGTCGTCCTCGGACAAATGATCCAGGTTGGCCGGCAATTGCGCCGGATCGACCACCGGCGCAGCCAGCGGCAGTTCGCCCATCTCGCGCAACTCGCCGATGGTGAAGGCGGCCTCGGCCGGCCCGCGCCGGCCCAAGAGGTGCACGTCGGCCACGTCCGAGCCGGCGAACGCGTCGATCGCGTAGTCCGGCATGTCGGTTTCCTCGAGTTCCTGGCGCGAGCGCACGAGCAGGCGCGCAACGTCGAGCGCCACGTTGCCGATGCCAACCACGGCCGCCGCCTTGACCTTGAGATCGGGGTTCAAGCCGCGGAAATCGGGATGGCCGTTGTACCAGCCGACGAAGGCGGCCGAGCCGTAAACGCCCTTCTTGTCGGCGCCCGGGATTCCCAGCGGCCGGTCGAGCGGCGCACCGACCGCCAGCACCACCGCGTCGTACATGGCGCACAGGTCCGCCAGCGACACATCGCGGCCGACCTCGACGTTGCCGAAGAACTTCAAGCCGCCGGCGCGCGCAGTCTTGTCGAAGGCGCGCGACACCTTGCGCGTGCTTTCGTGGTCGGGCGCCACGCCGTAGCGGATCAGCCCGAACGGCGCCGGCAGGCGCTCGATCATGTCGACGCGGATGTCGGCCCCCGATTTGGCCGCCGATTTGGCCAGCGCGTCGGCGGTATAGAACGCGCTGGGGCCGGAGCCGATGATGGCGACGGAAATCGTCACGGCCGCCGCGCCCCCCTTCGCGGACAGTCTTGGCTTGGATCGACGCTTCTGGCTTAGCGGATCAGGCGGAAACGGTCCAGGTATGCCCCTTGCGCAAGAGCTTGTTGATGTCGCCGTCGGGCTGGCGGGCGATCGTGAGCTTGGCCTGGTCGGCCATCGCCTGCTCGTAGGTGAGCGTCGGATTGCAATAGAGCACGCCGAGCGCCACCGGGAAGGCCGGCGGCTGCAGCGTCGCCAGCATCATGGCCTGCACCCGGTTCTTCTCGTCGTGCACCAGCACGTCGGCCTCGGTCACGCCGTTCTCGCCCACGGTGATGGCCTCGAGCTCGAGGTTGCCGGGCTTCAGGCGCAGGCCCTTCTTCCTGCCCGGGCCGAACAGCATCGGCGCGCCGTGCTCGAGATGAAGCTGGTTCGGCTCGGCGTTTTCCTTGGCGGTGAAGTTGTCGAACACGCCGTCGTTGTAGACGATGCAGTTCT
>JBQTIS010000027.1:0-3855 GCA_052387895.1 Rhodospirillales bacterium
GCGGCAAGGCCGCGAAGACGGCGAAGTAGATTAGGCCGGGATCGCCCGGGAACGCCGGCGCATCAGCCGCCCGTTCTCCGCCCGCCGGCGAACCAATACCACGCCACGCTCAAAAGCTGCGAGGCCAGCACCGCGCCGAACGCGATCTGATAGCCGCGCGGGTGGTAGCTGACGCCCTTCTCGAACGCCCAGAAATCCAATACCACGCCGATCAGCGATTGCACGGCGAAGGCGGTGCCGAACATCAGAAGATTGATGCTGGTATTCGACCGGCCGGCCAGCGTGGCGCCGAAATGCTGCGACAGCACGGGATAGGCCAGCACCGCGACGCTGCCGGTCATGCCGAAGGCAATCCACAGCGCCGGCGCGGCCGACACCCATTCCAGCACGATTCCGAGCTGCGCCAGGAAATAGATCGCCATCGTCCAGAGCATCGTGGTTAGCACGCCGATGCCGCGCCTGAGCAGCCGGTCGGCGATAAAACCCTGCGCCAGCGACCCGGCGGAGAACGCGAACGCCATCGCCATCATCACGTCGGCGGCGTAGCCGCGGTCGAATCCCGCCACGTCGCGCAGCCAGCCGCCGATCCATAACGTCTGGATCGCGATGTAGCCGCCGTTTGTCGTGCACACCAGCGGCGTCAGGCGCCAGAACACGGGATCGCGGAAAATGCGCCCGATCTCGCCGACCTGCCTTTTCAGCGGCGTTCCGGGTTGGCTGCCGCCGGCGCGCTCGGGTACGACGAAATAGAGGCTCACAGAAACCAGCGCCGTGACCGCGGCCAACGCAACGAACACCGCGCGCCAGCCCAGGGCTTCGCTCATCAGGTTGGCGGGCTGGGTGGCCACGACCACGCCCAGGCCGCCGAACGCCATGACCAGCGAGTTCGCCAACGGCACGCGCTGGGCCGGAAACCACAGCACCACCGCCTTGAACGACGACATCAACCCGCCGCTGAAGCCTAGGCCGATCAGCGCGCGGGCGAGCGCCAGGGGCCACGGGCCGTCGCCCAGCGAGAACAGGAACGCGCCCAACGCGGCGGTCGCCAAGAGCCCGGTCTGCACCCGGCGCGGCCCGAACCGGTCGAGCAGCACGCCGAGCACGGGCTGGAACGCGGCGAACGACAGCAGATACGCCGCAGTCAGCACGCCGAGCATGGACGCGCCCAGATCCAGCTCGCGCACGATATCGGGCGCCAGCGCCGCGTTCACGGCGCGGAACAGGTAGGACAGGAAATAGCCCATGCCGAACGGCAGCAGCACCACGGCGCAGAGCCGCACGAAGCTCGGGCCCGCGCCGCGCACGGCGCCGGGCGGCGCATCCGATCGCAAGAGCCTTCCTCCCCTCGGGGTTGGGTCAGCCGATCATACAGGGCCGCGCCCCGGCGGCCAGGGTTCAAGACCTGCGCCGCGCGGCGATCAGGTATTCGCGGTTGCCGTCCGCCCCTTCGATCGGGCTTTCGATCGTGCCCAGCACCGACCACTGCGGCTGCGCGCCAAGCCAGCGTTCGATGCGCGCGCGGGCCTCCTCGCGCGCGGCCTGGTCGCGCACGATGCCGCCCTTGCCCACTTTGTCCTTGCCGACCTCGAACTGCGGCTTGATGAGCGCCACCAGCGCGGCCCCGGGCGCCGCCAGCGCCAAAGGCGCGGGCAGCACCGTCTCCAGGCCGATGAAGCTGGCGTCGCAGACGATGAGCGCGACCGGCTCGGGCACTTGCTCGCGGGAGAGATGGCGCGCGTTGACGCGCTCCAGCACGACGACGCGCCGGTCGTTGCGCAAGCCCCAATCCAGCTGCCCGTGGCCGACATCGACGGCGTAGACCTTGGCCGCGCCGCGGCGCAGCAGCGCGTCGGTGAAGCCGCCGGTCGACGCGCCGACGTCCAGACAGGTTTTCCCCGCGGGGTCGATTTTGAAATGGTCGAGCGCGTGCGCCAGCTTGAGGCCTCCGCGCGAGACATAGGGATGCTGCTTGCCCTTGACCTCGATGGCCGCGTCTTGCGCCACCGTCGCGCCCGGCTTGACGACGCGCCGGCCCTGGACGAACACGAGGC
Source organism: Rhodospirillales bacterium (assembly GCA_052387895.1). Classification (GTDB taxonomy): domain Bacteria; phylum Pseudomonadota; class Alphaproteobacteria; order JAEULC01; family JAEULC01; genus JAEULC01. The sequence continues at coordinate 2,052 of JBQTIS010000027.1, forward strand.
CGGCCATGATCAGGCCTTGCGCCTTGGCGCGCGACCCGGCCAGTCCGCGTTCGGCCAATAGCTGGTCGAGGCGGCGCTTCATTCCACACCGCCAAGCAGTGCCGACAGCGCGGCTTGGCAGACACGGCGATCCCTCGCGGACAGCGGGGCGAGGGCGCGCTTGAATATCGCATTCTCAAGAGTGAACAGCTTCCATCGCACGGCTGAGGGGGCGGGCAATCCATAGCCGCGCCAATCCTGAAGCATGGTGTCGTTCGGCCATCGTGTCGCCAGCGGCCGCGTGATCATGGCGCAGACGCTATGGCCGCTCGCCGCGTTCGCCGGCTTGGCGGACAGCACTAGGCACGGCCTTGGTTTCGAGTGCGGTGAATCGACGAAGGGAAACGGCGCGACGACGACCGTCCAACGATCACAGGTCGTCATAAACGTCGTTCGCCGGATCCGACCATTCGGACAGCGTTTCCTGGACGGCCCTGAGGTAGGGCTTGTCACGCCGCCGTGCCTTGGTCAGCACCACTTGATCGTTGCGAATCCGGTATTCGATCTCGTCGCCGGGACCGACGTCCAGCGCCGCGCGCACGGCCTGCGGCACGGTGGTCTGGGCCTTCGACGTGATGCGGCTGGTGATTTTCACGGCCCCAGTGTAAGGAAAATTCCTTACACCGGCAAGCCGCCGTCAGGCCCGGCTGGCGCGCGCCGCCTCGGCCGCGCCCAGCGCGCCGATCGCCGTCTCGACGATGTGTTTGGCATTCAGGCCCGCTTCCTCGTATTGCAGCTGTGGCTTGTTGTGCTCCTGGAACCGGTCGGGCAGGACCATTGGGCGGACCTTGAGGCCCGCGTCCAACAGCCCGGCATGGGCGAGGTAATGCAGCACGTGGCTGGCGAAGCCGCCGATCGCGGCTTCCTCGATCGTGATCAGCACCTCGTGCTCCTTGGCCAGGCGGCGGACCAGCTCGGTGTCCAGCGGCTTGTGGAACCGTGCGTCGGCCACGGTGGTGGAAAGGCCGCGCGCCTGCAGCTCGTCGGCCGCCTTCAGCGCCTCTTGCAGGCGCGTGCCGTAGCTGAGAATCGCGATTTTGGTGCCTTCCCTGATGATGCGGCCCTTGCCGATCTCCAAGACCGTGCCGCGCTCCGGCAGTTCCACCCCCACGCCCTCGCCGCGCGGATAGCGGAATGCCGAGGGCCGGTCGTTGATCGCGGCGGCCGTGGCCACCATGTGCATGAGCTCGGCCTCGTCGCTCGCGGCCATCAGCACGAAACCGGGCAGGCAGCCGAGATAAGCGCCGTCGAACGAGCCGGCGTGGGTCTGCCCGTCGGCGCCCACCAGCCCCGCGCGGTCCATGGCGAAGCGCACGGGCAATTGCTGGATCGCCACGTCGTGCACCACCTGGTCGTAGCCGCGCTGCAGGAACGTCGAATAGATCGCGCAGAACGGTTTGTAGCCCTCGCACGCCATCCCGGCGGCGAAGGTGACGGCGTGCTGCTCGGCGATCCCGACGTCGAAGGTGCGCGTGGGGAATTTCTCGCCGAACAGGTTGAGGCTGGTGCCCGAGGGCATCGCGGCGTTGATCCCGACGATCTTGTCGTCGTGCTCGGCCTCCTTGATCAGCGCCTTGGCGAACACGTTCTGGTAGTTGGGCGCGTTGGCCGCCGGCTTGTCCTGCTTGCCGGTGATGACGTCGAACTTGTTGACGCCGTGGTATTTGTCGGCCGACTTCTCGGCCGGCGCGTAGCCCTTGCCCTTTTGCGTGACGACGTGGATCAGCACCGGGCCGATCTCGAGGTTGTCGCGCACGTTCTTGAG
>JBQTIS010000028.1:0-4549 GCA_052387895.1 Rhodospirillales bacterium
CAGCAGGATGGCGACGATCCAGAAGATCATCGCGGCTTGCTTTCGGATTCGCCGGTTTCGGCCAGCAGCCCTTCCAGCCGCCGTTTCTCGTCCGCCGTAAGCGGCGAGGCGGCTTCGCGCGGGCGGCGGCGCGCGATGCGCCACAGCGTGAACGCGCCCAACGCCAGGACCGCGAACGGTCCGAACCACAAAAGATAGGTCTGCGGGTTCATCGGCGGTTTCAGCAGCACGAAGCTGCCGTAGCGCCGCACCAGATAGTCGAGCACCTCGGTGTCGCTGTCGCCGGCAATCAGCCGCTCGCGCACCAGCAGGCGCAGGTCGCGCGCCAGCGGCGCGTTGGAATCGTCGATCGACTGGTTCTGGCAGACCAGGCAGCGCAGATGCTGGCTGATGTCGCGCGCGCGCGATTCCAGGGCCGGATTCTTCAGCATCTCGTCCGGCTCGACCGCCCGCGCGCCGGGCGCGGCCAGCAACGCGAGCAGCATCAGCGCCACGCGCGCGCCCTTCATTTCCCGAGGCTTTCGATCAGCGGCATCAGCCGGCCCTTGAGCTCGTCCGGCGAGATCGGCCCGACGACCTTGTAGCGGATGCGTCCCTGGCGATCGATCAGGTAGCTTTCCGGCACGCCGTAGACGCCCCAATCCACGCCGACGCGGTTGTTGGGGTCGGCGCCGATGCGGGCGAACGGGTCGCCCAGGTCCTTCAGGAACGCCTCGGCGTCGGGCTGGCGGTCCTTCCAGTTGATGCCGACGACCGCGACCTTGCCCTCGCGCGCCAGGCGCATCAGCACGGGATGCTCGACGCGGCACGGCACGCACCAGGACGCCCAGACGTTGACCAGCGACACGCGGCCCTTGAGGTCGTCCGACTTGAGGCCGGGCTTGCCGGCCAGCAGCGGCGGCAGGTCGAACGTGGGAACGGGCTGGTCGATGAGGACCGAGGGCAGCTTGCGCGAATCCAGGGTGAGCCCGACCGCGAACATGGCGACGATCAGGGCGAACAGCGCCACGGCCAGGACCGGCAGCAGAGCGCGCCGGGAAAGCCGCGCGGCCGCGGCCGTGGTTTGCTCAGTCATCGCCGGGCTGCGCCTGGGCGGCGGCGGCTTGGCGGCGCGCGCGCGCGGGCGCGCCGACGCGGAAGCGCCGATCGCTCAAGCTGATGGCGCCGCCCGCCACCATCAGCGCCGCGCCGAGCCAGATCCAGGTCACTAACGGCTTGTGGTAAAGCCGCACGGTCCAGCCGTTCCGCTGGTCGCCGTCGCCGAGCGCGGCGTAGATGTCGGAGAAGCCCTGGGTCAGGATCGCGGTTTCGTTGGTCGCCTGGCGCTGCACCGGATAGAAGCGCTTGGCCGGCTCGAGCACCGCGACGGGTTTGCCGCCGCGCGCGACCGCGATCGAGGCCTGCTCGGCCGTGTAGTTCGGCCCTTGAAGATCTTGCCGCACGCCCAGCAGCGTGAACTCGTAGCCCGCGAGTTGGGCGCGGTCGCCCGGACGCATCGCCGAAATGCTTTCGGATTCCCAGGCCGCCGTGGCGGTGACGCCGGCGACGGTGAATGCCATGCCCGCGTGCGCGATCAGCATGCCGTAGGCGGCGCGCGGCAGAAGCGCCGCGCGTTGGACGCTGTCGCCCAACGGGACGCGGAACAGGCGCACGCGTTCGGCGAACTCGCTTGCCGTGCCAAAGAACAGCCACGCCGCCAGCGCCATGCCGAACACCGCCAGCACCGGACCGCCGCGCGTGAGATAGAGCGTGGCCAGCGCCACGACCGCCGTCGCGGCGGCGGCGGCCGCCAGGCGCTGCAACGCGCCCATGAGGTCGGCGCGCTTCCACGACAGCAGCGGCCCCACGGCCATGGCGGCGATCAGCGGCGCCATGATCGGCGCGAAGGTGGCGTTGAAGAACGGCGCGCCGACCGAAACCTTGTCGCCGCCCACGGCGTCGAGGAACAGCGGGTAGAGCGTGCCCAGGAACACCGTAGCGGTGGCGGTGGCGAGCAGCAGGTTGTTCAGGACCAGCGCGCCCTCGCGGCTGACCGGCGCGAACAGCCCGCCCGCGCCCATCGCCGGCGCGCGCCAGGCGTAAAGCGCCAGCGCCCCCCCCGTGGTGATCGCCAGAAGCCCCAGGATGAACACGCCGCGCGCCGGATCGGTGGCGAAGGCGTGGACCGAGGTCAGCACGCCCGAGCGCACCAGGAACGTGCCCATCAGGCTTAGCGAGAACGCGACGATCGCCAGCAGGATGGTCCAGCTTTTCAGCGCGTCGCGCTTTTCCACGACCGTGGCGGAGTGCAAGAGCGCGGTGCCGACCAGCCAGGGCATGAACGAGGCGTTCTCGACCGGGTCCCAGAACCACCAGCCGCCCCAGCCCAGCTCGTAATAGGCCCAGTAGCTGCCCATGGCGATGCCGGCGGTGAGGAAGCACCAGGCGAGCAGCGTCCAAGGCCTGACCCAGCGCGCCCAGGCGGCGTCGACCCGGCCTTCGATCAGCGCGGCGATGGCGAAGGAGAACGCCATCGAGAAGCCGACATAGCCGAGGTAGAGGAACGGCGGGTGGATGGCGAGGCCGATGTCCTGGAGCAGCGGATTGAGGTCGCGCCCGTCGGCAGGCACGGGGTTCAGTCGCCAGAACGGGTTCGAGGTGAACAGGATGAACAGCAGAAAGCCGATCGCGACCCAGGCCTGCACCGCCAGCACGCGCGCGCGCAGGGCCGGCGGCAGGTTCCCCCCGAACAGCGCGACCACCGCGCCGTAGAGCGCCAGGATCAGCACCCACAGCACCATCGAGCCTTCGTGGTAGCCCCAGGTGCTGCTGATCTTGTAGATCAGCGGCATCCGCGAGTTCGAATTGTTGGCCACGGCCAGGACGGAAAAATCAGACGCGACGTGGCACCACATCAGGGCGAAGAAGGCGACCGCGATCAGCCCGGCCTGGCCGAGGGCGGCGGGCGCGGCCAGGTCCATCCAGGCGCGTTCGCCGCGATGCACGCCCAGGATCGGCACGCTGCCTTGCGCCAGCGCCGCGGCCAGCGCCAGGATCAGCGCGAAATGCCCGAGCTCGGCGATCATGGCTTTGACGCCGGCGGCTTGGCGCCGACGGCGGCGGGATGCCGTTTGGACTCGCCTTCCTTCCAGCGGCCCGATTACTTCAGCGCCTCGGCCACCTCTTTCGGCATGTAGTTCTCGTCGTGGCGCGCGAGCACGGTGGAGGCGACGAACACGCCCTCGCCGTTCATGCGGCCCTCGGCCACCACGCCCTGCCCTTCGCGGAACAGGTCGGGCAGGATGCCGCGATAGGTCACCTCGACCGACTTGTTGAGGTCGGTGACGCGGAACGCGGTGGTGGCGCCGTCGCCCGTCCTGCGCACGCTTTTTTCCTCCACCAGCCCGCCCAGGCGCAGGCGCTGGTCGGGCCCGGGCTTGAGCGCGTCGATCTCGCTCGGGCTGCGGAAGAACACGATGCTGTCCTGGAACGCCAGCAGCATCAGCCCCGTGGCGAGCCCCAGGCACGCCATCGCCGCCGCGACGACGTAGAGGCGCCGGCGCTTGCGCGTCATGCCGGCCCGCCCCGGCGCCGGGGCTCGGTCGCCGCGAGCTCGGCCTCGCGCGCGCGCAACGCCCCCCACGAAGCGAGCCATAAGCCGCCCAGCACGGCGGCGGCCACGGCGAACGCCGGCCAGACATAGGGCCAGTACCCGCCCATGGAAAGGAACGTCGCGATAGCGTCCACGCCTTAGGATTCCAATCGCCAGACCCGGGGATGAAGCGCGCATTCTAACGCCGGGGCCCCTTAAGTCGAGTAGCCCGCAGGGCGCTGAATATGCAAGGATAAACCCTTGCTTCGCCGGTTCGACCCCGGGCGCTATTGGGCCGCGCGCACGAGCGCGAGCGCGCGCAGGCGGCGCTGGGCGAGATGGGCGCGCATGCGCATGATCAGCACCGCCACGTAGAACGCCTTGAACGCCACGGCCATGGTCAAAAGCGGCCACAGCATCGACGGGTCGATCGCGGGCCCCCCCAGCTTCAAGACGCTCGCGGGCTGGTGCAGCGTGTTCCACCAGTCGACCGAGAACTTGATGATCGGCACGTTGACCAGGCCGACTAGCGCCAGGATCGAGGCGGCGCGCCCGCCGCGCTCGTCGTCGTCGAACGCGTTGGCGAGCGCGATGTAGCCGAGATAGAGGAAGAACAGCACCAATACGGAGGTCAGCCTGGCGTCCCACACCCACCACGCGCCCCACATCGGCTTGCCCCAAAGCGAGCCGGTGGCGAGCGCCACGAAGGTGAAGCAGGCGCCGATCGGCGCCGAGGCGCGCGCGGCGATCTGGGCGAGCGGGTGGCGCCAGATCAGCGCCACGGCGCTGGCAATCGCCATGGCGGTGTATACGAACAGCGCCATCCACGCTGCCGGCACGTGCACGTACATGATGCGGGCCGTGTCGCCCTGCTGGTAGTCCGCCGGCGCCACGGCGAGGCCGAGGATCAGCCCCGCCGCGAGCGCTAACGCCAGCACCGCGACGGCCACGGGCTGCACCACGGCGGCGATGCGCAGG
>JBQTIS010000029.1:0-15232 GCA_052387895.1 Rhodospirillales bacterium
ACCGCCGCCAGGGTCAGGTGCTCGTTGCGGTGATGCGTGAGATGCGTCGCGCGATAGCGGTCGTAGGGCATCCACAGCATCAGCGGCGGATAGGCGATCGCGCGGTTCACGCCCTGCCAGGGCGTGAAATGCCCGTGCACGATCTCGTGCTGCAACGAGGAATGCCAGGCGACGAACCAGCCGCCGAGCGGCGCCAGCAGCCACCACGGCAGCGCGGCGTGGTGCCAGGTCAGCGCCAGCCATCCCGCGTAGACGACCGCGGCCAAAAGCGCGGTCGGCCATTCCACCTCGCGGACATCGGCGACCGCGGCGGCGGTCACGCGATCCGCTCCAGCCCGCGCGTCTCGGCCTCGCGCGCCCAGGCCTCGGTGACGCGATAGTCGCCGGCGGCGACGCGGGCGAAACCTTCGACGCACAGCTCGGCGCGCAAGTCGGCCTGGTCGGCCGCATCGCCCAGGGCGCACAGCGTTTCCGCCAGCCGCTCGACGACCGCGGGCGCGGTTCCCCGCGCCGCCATGAAGGCCGGGATCGGCGCCACCGCGGTGCTGGCGACCGCGCGGGTGCGCCCGGCCAACTCCGGCATGTGCCGGCGCAAGAGGTCGTAGGCGAACGAGTCGAGCGGCCCCACGTCGGTGCGGCCGTCGGCGATCGCCTCCAGCATCAGCCGCGGCGTCATCAGGGGCCCCACGATCTCGCGGTAGAGCTTGCGGCCCCCGCGCCCACGGTATTTCAGCAGGTGATGGCGCGGCGCGTTGTAGCCGGAATGCGAATCGGGAATGGTGTAGGCGAAACGGTGGCCGAACGTGTCTTCCAGCGCGCGGAACGGCGCATCCGCGCGCACCACGAAATGCGAGCAATAGACCGGCCGCCCCTGGGCATAGGGCGCGCTCGGCACCGGCGCCGCCACCACCCGATGCGTCGCGCCCGCGCGCATATAGGGCCAGCCGCACATGAAGGCGCAGGCAAGGTCGCTTCGCGCCCACAGCTCGTCGAGCGGCGCCGGATAGGCGTGGTCGATCACGGTCAGGCCCACGGCCGATTTGTCGTGCAGCCACCGGAACAGGCGCTTCCACGCGGCCGCGGCGCCGGGCGCGACGGAGTACATGCGCGCATTGGCGATGAGCTGGCGTTGGGCGCCGGAGCCGGGCATGGCGATGGGTCCCGCTGGAAATCCCGCTGGCCTTGCAGCGAAGGCGGAAAATGAGCGCCGCGCCCCGGCCTGTCAAGCAATCCAGACGATTGATCGGCCGGGCATTCGATGGCTGAATGGGCGAGGGAGGGACCGTGGGGATGGCAAGGGAAACGGCGGTGATTGTCGGCGCGGGCTCTGGCTTGAGCGCCGCGCTGGCGCGGGCCTCGGCCAAGCAGGACATGGCGGTGGCGCTGGCCGCGCGCGACCCGGCCAGGCTCGAATTGGTCGCGGCCGAGACCGGCGCGCGCGCCTATCGCTGCGACGCAGCCGATCCGGCCTCGGTCGCGGCGCTGTTCACGTCGCTGGACGCCGATCTCGGCGCGCCCGATCTCGTTGTTTACAACGCCAGCTACCGCACGCGCGGGCCGTTCGCCGAGCTCGACCCGGCGGAGGTCGAGAAGTCGCTCAGCGTCACAGCCTATGGCGGGTTCCTGGTGGCGTAGGAAGCGGCCAAGCGGATGCTCAGGACCGGAAAGGGCAGCATCCTGTTCACTGGCGCCTCGGCCAGCATCAAGGGCTACGCCCAGTCCGCGCCCTTCGCCATGGGCAAGTTCGCGCTGCGCGGCCTGGCGCAGAGCATGGCGCGCGAGCTTGGCCCCCGGAACATCCATGTCGCGCATTTCGTCATCGACGGCGGCATCCGCCGCGGCGAGGCCGACCCGCGCGGCGAGCGCGGCGAGGACGGCTTCCTCGACCCCGCCGCCATCGCCGAGACCTATCTGCAAATCCACCGCCAGCACCGCAGCGCCTGGACCTGGGAGGTCGAGCTGCGGCCCTGGATCGAGAAGTTCTAGCCGCGTAACCCGGGCTGGGAATTCCCATTGACCGCTCCTCATCTGCGCCGGGTGCTCGGCGTTCCGCTGCTCGTCGGCTACGGCATCGGCGTTATCGTTGGCGCGGGTATCTATGTCCTGGTGGGCGAAGTGGTCTCGGTCGCGGGGAATTTCGCGCCGCTGTCGTTCCTTTTGGCCGGCGCGCTGGCGGCGCTGGTCGCGATTTGCTACGGCGATCTGGCCGCGCGGTTCCCCGAGGCCGCGGGCGCTCCGGCTTACGTGCAGGAAGCCTTCGGCTCCTCTGCGCTGTCGCGCGCCGTCGGTGCCGGCGTCGCGGCGGTGGTGGCCACCTCGACCGCGGCGCTCGCGCGCGGCAGCGTCGGCTACGTCCAGGTATTCCTGGCCCTGCCCGGGGCCTCGATCGCCGGCGCGCTTTGCGTCGTCGCCACCGCCATCGCCTGCCTCAACGTGCGCCAAAGCGTCGCGCTGGCCGCCGGCATGTCGGCGGTCGAAGTCGGCGGGCTGCTGCTGGTGGTGGCCGCGGGCTGGTCGGATCTTCCGGGCCCGGGCGATCTCGCCGCCGCGCTGCCGTCGCTCGGCGCTTCGTTCAGCTCCGGCGGCGTGGCCGCGGGAATGTTTCTCGCCTTCTTCGCCTATATCGGCTTCGAGAACATGGCCAACATGGCGGAAGAGGCGCGCGACTCGCGCCGAACCATGCCCCAGGCCATGTTCATCAGCCTCGCCATCAGCACGATTCTCTATCTGCTGGTGGTCGGCGTGGCGGCGGCGGTGATGCGCGGCGGCGGACCGGCCGCCGGCGCGGCGCCGCTGCTGGCGGTCGGGCAGCGGACGGGGTGGTATTCGCCCGCGGTGTTCGCCGCCGTGGCGCTGATCGCCGTTTCCAACGGCGTGCTGATCGAGATCATCATGCTGTCGCGGCTGTTCTACGGCATGGCGCGCAGGGGCTGGCTGCCGTCATGGCTCTGTGCGGTCGACGCGCGCACCGCGACGCCCCTGCGCGCAACGCTCGTCGCAGGCGCCGTGGTCCTGGCCCTGACCCTGGCGCTCGATCTAGGCGCGCTCGCCTCGGCGGCCAGCGCCGCGACCTTGCTGGTGTTCGCGGTCGTCGCTGCGGCGCTGTGGCGGTTGCAGTACAGCGGATCGCCCGCCCGCGGCTTCGCCGCGCCCCGGTTCGTGCCGCCGCTCGCAGCCGCCCTGTGCCTGGCCCTGGCGGCGGCGCAACTTTTCGTAGGGCGCTAGGACCCGTGGTTCAATTCTGCGCGCCCGGACCCCAGACCGAGGCCGCCTTGAGCGCGGGATCGGCCAGCGCGCTTTGGATCAGGTAAAGCGCGATGTCGGCCGGCTTCACCTTGGCGATCTTGGGCTCGTTGCCCGCGAGCGTCGCCTTGACCAGCAGGTGATTGACCACGCCCTCCATCCGCACCTTGAACACGCCGGTCGCTCCCTTGAGCCCGGGGTAGAAACCCGGATCGACCAGCCGTTCGCGCGCCGCAACGCGTTTGATCGCGGTTTCCTCGTCGACGCCGTCGGCCTTCTGCGTCTTGATCAGCTTCCAGTCCGCGTGGCCGCCGTATTTGTCGGCGTTGAGCCGGTCGACCGCTTCCTGCGCCTTGCCCTCGGCCAAGCCCAGCTTGAACAGGTTCTTGGTCAGGCCGTGATCGGCGCCCCATTCCTGCAGGCCCTTGCTGGTGGCGACGTAGATCGTGTCCATGGCGGCGGCGTTATTTGGTGCCGAACAGGCGGTCGCCGGCGTCGCCCAGGCCCGGCACGATATAGGCGTGCTCGTTCAGCCGCTCGTCGATCGCGGCGGTATAGACCTCGACGTCCGGGTGCGCCTCGCAGAAATGCTTGAGCCCCTCGGGCGCGGCCAACAGGCAGACCAGGCGCACGGTGGCGGCGCCCGATTCCTTCAGCCGCTGGCAGGCCGCGGCGGCGCTTTGGCCCGTGGCCAGCATCGGATCGACCGCGACGGTCAGGCGCTCGCCGATGTCGTTCGGCACCTTCATGTAGTACTCCACCGGCACCAGCGTGTGGGGATCGCGGTAAAGCCCGATGTGGCCTACGCGCGCCGAGGGAATCAGGTCGAGAAATCCTTCCAGGATGCCGTGGCCCGCCCTGAGGATCGACACCACGCACAGCTTCTTGCCCGCCAGCACCGGCGCGTCCATCGGCGCGATCGGCGTTTCGATGCGCTCCGTGGTGAGCTTGAGGTCGCGCGTGACCTCGTAGGCCAACAGCACGCTGATCTCGCGCAGCAGGCGGCGGAACTCGGCGGTCGGCGTTTCCTTGCGCCGCATCAGCGTCAGCTTGTGCTGCACCAGCGGGTGGCCCACGACATGGACGGTAGGGTACATGCGGATCCCTCGTTCGATGGCTAGAAGGTGGTTCCGTCGGTGGCGACCTTGAGCGGCGGCGCGCCGCCGGCGCGCTTTTCGGCCGCGATTTTGCGCCCGGCGCTCCAGGTGCCGCCTTGCAGCACCTTCGCCAGCGGCAACCGCTTCGCGCTCATGCCCAAGAGCGCGCGGGCCTTGGGCGCGATTTCGTCCAGCAGCGTGAGCGTCAGCGCGCGCCCTTCCACCACCGGCTCGCCGCGCGGGTCGAGCGGTCCCTCTTCCGCAAGGCCTGGGCGCGGCACCGCCACGCCCAGATCGATGAACAGGCCGCCGTTGCGGTATTCCGGCAGGCCGGTCAGGGCGTCGAGCCCCGCCACCCGCGCGCCGGCCCATTCCAAGGGCTCGATCAGCGAATAGGCGAGCCATTGACTGAGCTTGTGGAACGGCACCAGCCCGTCGGTCAATCCAGCGCCACGCACGCGCGAATGCCGCGCCACGTCGCCCACATTGACGCCGTGGAAGATCAACCCCGAAGGCCAGATCGGCCCGAACGCGCGGAGCAGCAGCTCCAGCACCGCATGGGTCGGCACGTCGCCGCCCCCCGCGCGGATCAGGTGCCCGATCATGTTGCCGGGCCGCGCCGGGGCGGGCCCGAAGATCGCCGGATCGGCGGAAAGCGCCGTGCCCAGCCGGCGCAGCAGCTCGGCGCGGCTGTCCAGCCCAACCAACGGATTATCCTTGCCGGCCTGGAAACCTTCCGCCAGGCGCGCCGAAGTCAGCGCCTTCAAGCCCAGGGCGTCGGCGCGCCGGGGCCGCTTCGAGTCGCTGGAGAAAAGCCCCGAGCGGAACATGTGCAACGAGGCGACGGCCAGCCCCTCGGAGCGCGCGACGGCCTGGCCCTTGCCCGGCTCGCGGTAGCGCCATCGGTCGCCCGCGCCGGCGTCCAGCAGCACGCTGACCACGGCTAGGTCCCCGGCCGCGCGCGCGCGCTCGGCTGCGTCGGGGATTTCGCACGCCAATTCGCCCCAGCGGTCGACGCCGCCGGCATCGAAATGCCGCCAGCGGCTGTGATAGGGGATATCGAGCCGGGGATAGGTCTCGCGGGCAGTGTCCGCCACGTAGCGCGCCGCCGCGTCCAGCTTTCCCAGGTCGAGCCGGAAATGCTCGAGCTCGCCGCGCCGCGCGAGATCGAACAGCAACCGGCAGCGCGCGCGCACCGCCTCGGTCGTGCGCAGCCATCGGATCGCCGCCCCGACATCGCCGGACCGGTCGGAAGCCGGCATGGCGGCGCTCATGCGCGCATCATTCGCTTAAGGACCGGCCCTTGGCGCGGGCGAGCTCGTCTTTTCCCGGCACGCGCTGGGTGTGGTAGCCCGCGGCCTTCTTGGCGTCCATCTCGACCCGGGCGTCGGGCGGTATCAACTCCTCGGGAATCTCCACGCGCTCGACCACCTCGATGCCGCCCTCGACCAGCGGCGCGTATTTCATGTCGCTCATCGACACGAACCGGTCGATCCGCTTGACGCCCAGCCAGTGCAGCACGTCCGGCATCAGTTGCTGGAAGCGCATGTCCTGCACCCCGGCCACGCATTCCGTGCGCTCGAAATACGTCTCCGCCCGGTCGCCGCCGGCTTGGCGCTTGCGCGCGTTGTAGACCAGGAACTTGGTGACCTCGCCGAGCGCGCGGCCTTCCTTGCGGTTGTAGACGATGACGCCGCAGCCGCCTTCCTGCGCCGTCTGGATGCCGACCTCCACGCCATGCGCCAGATAGGGCCGGCAGGTGCAGATGTCCGAGCCGAACACGTCCGAGCCGTTGCACTCGTCGTGCACGCGGCAGGCGACCTTGCGCCTGGGGTCGGCGATCGCCGACGGATCGCCGATCAGATACACGGTCAACCCGCCGATCGGCGGCAGGAACACATGCAGGTCCGGCCGCGTCACCAGTTCGGGGAACATGCCGCCGCAGTATTCGAACAGCGAACGGCGCAGCTCGGTCTCGGAGATGCCGAAGCGCCTGGCGATGCCCGGCAGGTACCACACCGGCTCGATCGCGACCTTGGTCACGCGCACGTCGCCGTTGTCGACCAATATCGCGCCGTCGGATTTCAGGCGCTTGGCCGCCATCGCGTCGCGCAACTCCGGCATGTTGATGCGCGCCTTGGTCACGGCGATGGTGGGCCTGATGTCCCAGCCCTGCCTCAAAAGTTCCGAGAACGCCTCGCCGACCATGTGGCCCCAGGGATCCATCGAGACGATCTTCTGCGGGTCGAACCATTGCGGGTGCGGGCCAATCGGCTCGGCCGGGGCGGTGTCGGTCAAATCGGGCCGGTGCAAGGGGCTCAACTGCTTGGCGGCGATCGCCAGCGCCCGGTAGAGTCCGTAGGCGCCGGAATGGGTGCCTATGCAGTTGCGCCGCCCGGGGTCCGACGTGGTGGCCACGATCGGCCCGCGCTCGGCGGCGGTGGCCGCGCCCCAGAAGATCGGCAGCGGCTTCACCTTGGCGCTGCCGGTGGGGTGCGAGGTCAGGATGATGTGCCGGGGCCGGGCTTTGTCCGGGGTTTTCATGCAACCCTGCTTGCCTGGTTAAGCGGGCATTTTCGCACCATCCCGGCCGGCGGGGTAGACCCGCGTCGGCGCAGCGCAACCCCTTGGCGGCGTTCAGGCTTTGCGTTTGCGTGCGCGGATGCGGGCCGAAGCTCGGCTACGCCTTCAAGGCCAGGTTGCCGATGGCCTTACTTGGGAACCCAGGCGCCGTCGGATTTCACGTAGCGCCGTTTGACCGCGGCCCAGGCCACGCGATGCGCGATCTCCTCCTGGCGCCTGTCCTTGGCGTTTTGCGTCCAGGCGTTGTTGAACGCCTCGCGGTAGATAGTTTGGGCCGTCGCGGGCAGGTGGCCGCGCACGGCCGACGGTAGGTCGGCATTGACGCGATAGGGCATGGCGACCTCCTTGGGGGAGCATACGAAGGATGGCCGGCTTTCCCCGCCGCGGCATTGACCCAGGTCAACCTCCGGCTCTTGTTCCGCCTGCCGCGGGTCTATACGCTCGGCCGGTACGGGGGCACGGGGCGGGATGACGGCAGGGAAATCGTGACCTGGTCGATCGTGGCGCGCGACCCGCGCACCGGGGCGTTCGGGGTGGCCGTGACCACCAAGTTCTTCGCCGTCGGCGCGCTGTGCCCGCACGTCATGGGCGGGGTGGGCGCGATCTCGACCCAGGCGCTGACCAACCCGATGTACGGGACCGAGGGGCTGAAGCTGTTGCAGGCGGGCGTTTCCGCCGCCGAGGCGGTCAAGCGCCTGACCGAGGCCGATCCCGGCAACGTCATCCGCCAGCTTCACATGGTCGACGCCAAGGGTCGCGTGGCGGCGCATACCGGCGCGGGCTGCATCGATTGGTGCGGGCACGCGCTGCGCGAAGGCTTCTCGGTCGCCGGCAACATGCTGGCCGGCCCCGACGTGATCGCGCGCACCGCCGAGACCTTCGCCGCGCGCGGCGATCTGCCCTTCGCCGAGCGGATGATCGCGGCGCTCGACGCCGGGCAGGAAGCGGGTGGCGACAAGCGCGGCAAGCAGTCGGCGGCGCTCTTGATCTATTCGACCGAGGACTATCCCGACTACGATCTGCGCGTGGACGACCATCCCGAGCCGCAGGCGGAGCTGCGCCGGCTGCTCGATATGTTCCGCTTGGACTACGAGATGTTCCGCGAGGTGCTGCCGACGCGCGCCAGGCCCGCGGGCGTCTACGACCGCGCCAAGATCGAACAGGTGCGGGCGCGCAGGGGAAAGGGCAAGGCCTGAATGGACGCCGCCCAAGCCGCGCCCCTGCCCGAAGCTCCCTTGCTCGAAGTCGAGGACCTGCGCACCCATTTCCTAACCGAAGACGGCACCGTGCGCGCGGTCGACGGCGTCAGCTTCAGCCTGCCGCGCGGGCGAACGCTGTGCCTGGTGGGCGAAAGCGGCTGCGGCAAAAGCGTCACGGCGCTGTCGATCATGGGGCTGGTGGAGCGCCCGCCGGCGGTGATTCCGACCGGCCGCGTGACGTTCGATGGCCGCGACCTGCTGGCGCTGTCGCGCGAGCGGATGAACGAGCTGCGCGGCAACCGCATCGCCATGATCTTCCAGGAGCCGATGACCAGCCTGAACCCCGCCTTCACCGTCGGCGACCAGATCGCCGAGGGGATCAGGCGGCACCGGCGCGTCGGCGCGGGCGCGGCGCGCGAGCGCGCGGTCGAGATGCTGCGGCGCGTTCGCATTCCCGCGCCCGAGCAGCGCGTCGACGATTACCCGCACCGCCTCTCGGGCGGCATGCGCCAGCGCGCGATGATCGCCATGGCGCTCTCGCTGAACCCGCAGCTCTTGATCGCGGACGAGCCCACCACCGCGCTCGACGTCACCATCCAGGCGCAGATCTTGGAGCTGCTGCGCGAACTCAGGGCCGAATTCGGCATGTCGCTGCTGCTGATCACGCACGATTTGGGCGTGGTGGCCGAGATCGCCGACGAGGTGGCGGTGATGTATGCCGGGCACATCGTCGAGCGCGCCGACGCCGCGACGCTGTTCCGCCGTCCCGGCCATCCCTACACCATCGGCCTTTTGGCCTCGATCCCGAAACTGACGCAGGAGCAGGACGTGCTGCCGGTGGTCGAGGGCGCTGTGCCCAATCCGCTGGCGCCGCCGTCGGGCTGCCGGTTCCATCCCCGCTGCCCGTTCGCGGTGGACCGATGCCGCGTCGAGGTGCCGGCGCTGGCGGAAATCGCGCCCGGCCACCAGGCCGCCTGCCACCGCGCGCCGCTGGAACAGCATGTCCTCTAGTGTACAGCCGCTGCTCGACGTGCGCGGCCTCGTCAAGCACTTCTCCGTGCGCAAAGGCATCCTGCAGCGCGAGGTCGGCCGCGTGCGCGCGGTCGACGGCGTGGACCTTTCGCTCGGGCCCGGCGAAACCCTGGCGCTGGTCGGCGAATCGGGCTGCGGCAAGTCCACGCTCGGCCGGCTGGTGCTGCGGCTGATCGAGGCCACGGCGGGCACCATCGAATTCGAGGGCCGCGACGTGCGGCGCCTGAGCGGCGGCGATCTCCAGGCGCTGCGCCGGCGCATGCAGATCATCTTCCAGGACCCCTACGCCTCGCTCAATCCCACCATGACCGTGGGCGACACCATCGGCGAGCCGTTGAAGCTGCACGGACTCGCCGACGCGGCCGGAAGGCGGCGGCGGGTCGAGGAGCTGCTGGGGCTGGTGGGGCTGATGCCGCATCACATCAGGCGCTTTCCGCACGAATTCTCGGGCGGCCAGCGCCAACGCATCGGCATCGCACGGGCGCTCGCGGTCGAGCCGCGCCTGATCGTGGCCGACGAGCCGGTCTCGGCGCTCGACGTGTCGATCCAGGCGCAGGTCATCAACCTGATGCAGGACCTGCAGCGCCGCTTCGGCTTGAGCTATATCCTGATCTCGCACGGGCTGGCGGTGGTGAAGCACGTCTCGGACCGCGTGGCGGTGATGTACCTCGGCAAGATCGTCGAGCTGGCGCCCAAGCGCGCGCTGTTCGCGGCCCCCCGCCACCCCTATACCCGGGCGCTGCTCGCCGCCATCCCCGTGCCCGATCCGGCGATCAAGCGCGCGCGCGCGATCCTCGAGGGCGACGTGCCCAGCCCCTTGAACCCGCCCCCGGGCTGCCGCTTCCACACGCGCTGTCAATACGCCGAAGCGCGCTGCCGCAAGGACGAGCCGGCGCTGGAGGACGACGGGAGCGGGCACAAGGTCGCCTGCCATTTCTGGCGGCAATTGCCCGAAATCGAGCCGGTCAGGGCCGGCATCGACGCCGATCCCGTGCTGGTCAGGCTGCAAGGGTTCTTCCGGCCCGCTGGCGCCAGGACCGGGGCGGACGCGGGCCCCGGCCCCTAAGCTTGCCTCGGGCAGGGCCGGGGAATAGCATTGGCGCAAGGATTGTTGATCTATCAACAATCGACCTCAATCGGGGAAAAGGGAGTGGGGGCATGTTTACGCGCAAATCCATCACGATAGGCGCGGGGACGCTGGCTTTGGCGGCCCTGTCGTTCGCGGCTTCCGCGCAGCAACTGCGCATCGGCCTGGCCGAGGATCCCGATGTGCTCGATCCGCACCAGGCCCGCACTTTCGTCGGGCGGCTGGTGTTCACCTCGCTGTGCGACAAGCTGGTGGACATCGACGAGAACCTGAAGATCGTCCCGCGCCTGGCGACGGAATGGACTTTCTCCGAGGACGGCAAGACCGTCACCATGAAGCTGCGCCGGGGCGTCACGTTCCACGACGGCGAGAAATTCGACGCCGCGGCCGCCAAGTACAACCTCGAACGCGCGCTCAACCTGCCGCAGTCGCGCCGCAAGAGCGAGATCGCCGCGATCGGCACGATCGACGTGGTGGACGACTACACCATCAAGTTGAACCTGAAAGAGCCGTCCTCGCCGCTGCTCTCGCAGCTCGCGGACCGCGCCGGGATGATGGTGTCGCCCAAGGCCGCCCAGGCGATGGGCGCCGATCTCGCCAAAAATCCGGTGTGCTCGGGCCCCTTCAAGTTCGTCGAGCGCGTTCAGAACGACCGGATCGTTCTGGAGCGGTTCCCGAACTTCTGGAACAAGGCGCAAATCCATTTCGACAAGGTCACCTTCACGCCGATTCCCGACACGACGGTGCGCCTTGCCAACCTGCAATCCGGGCAGCTCGACCTCTTGGAGCGCCTGGCGGCGACGGACATTTCCAAGGTCAAGGCCGACAAGCGCCTGGTTCTAAATCCGGTGGTCGGCCTGGGTTATTCCAGCTTCACCATCAACGTGGGCAAGACCCCGCGTGCGCAGACGCCGCTGGGCCAGGACCCGCGCGTGCGCGAGGCGGTGGAGCTGGCGATCGACCGCGCCGCGCTCAATCAGGTGGTGTTCAACGGCGAATTCACGCCCGGCAACCAGCCCGTGCCGCCCGGCAACCCCTACTACGCCAAAACCGTGCCGGTTCCCAAGCGCGACCTGGCCAAGGCCAAGGAGCTGCTCAAAGCCGCGGGGCAGCCCAATTTCAGCTTCGAGATGCAGGTGCCGAACGACACGCAGCAGCAGCAGGTGGCCCAGGTGATCCAGGGCATGCTGGCCGAGGCGGGGATCACGATGAAGATCGTGTCGATGGAATTCGCCACGGTGCTGCAGAACCAGACCAAGCGCGACTACCAGGCCTCGCTGGTCGGCTGGTCGGGCCGGCCCGATCCCGACGGCAACATCCCCATATTCCTGAAGCACAAGGCGCCGCTCAACGAATCCGACTACGACAGCCCGGAGGTCGGCAAGCTGCTGGACGAGGCGCGCACCACCTACGACGTCGCCAAGCGCCAGGCGCTCTACACCAAGGCGGCCGAGATCTACTCGAAGGACCGCCCGATCGTGTACCTGTATCACGTGAAATGGCTGTTCGTGCATTCGGCCAAGCTCGCGGGTTTCAAGCCGCTGGCCGACGCCATGATCCGGCTCGAGGGTGTGAAACTGCAATAGCGGCGGATCGGTGAACGGCGGGGCGCGCTGGCGATGTGGGCCTATTTCTGCAGCCGGCTCGCCATCGCCGTGCCCACGCTGTTCATCGTCACCATCATCGTCTTCGGCCTGCAGCACCTGCTGCCGGGCGACCCGTCGCTGATTCTTTTGGGCGAGGACCGCTCGCCCGAGGCGGTCGCGCAGATCAACCGTGAGTATGGCCTCGACAAGCCGGTGCCGGTGCAGTACGCGCTGTGGCTGGGCAAGGCCGTGACCGGCGATTTCGGCCACTCCTTGCGCACGCGCAAGCCGGTCAGCGAGTTGATCGCCGAGAAGCTGCCGGTCACGATCCAGCTCGCCCTGATGTCCATGGCGTTCGCGCTTCTGATCGGCATTCCTACCTGCATCGTCTCGGCCGTGCGCAAGGGCGGGTTCTGGGATTACTTCGCCAACGTGCTGGGCATGTCGGGCCTATCGGTGCCGACGTTCTGGCTGGGCATCATGATGATCCTCTTGTTCTCGGTCCGGCTCGGCTGGCTGCCCGCCTCGGGCTATATCAGCCCGTTCGAGAACCTGGGCGAGAACCTGGCGGCGATGGTGATGCCGGCCTTCGTGCTGGGCGCGGCGCTGGCGGCCGTGATGATGCGCCACACCAGGGGCGCGATGCTGTCGGTGCTGCGCTCGGACTATGTGCGCACGGCCAGGGCCAAGGGCATCGCCGAACGGCAGGTCGTGCTGCGCCACGCACTGCGCAACGCGCTGATGCCCATCGTCACGCTGGGGGCCTTGCAACTGGGCCAGCTTCTGTCGGGCGCGGTGCTGACCGAGCAGGTCTTCACCATTCCCGGCTTCGGCAAGCTGATCGTGGACGCCGTGTTCAACCGCGACTACGTGGTGGTGCAGGGCGTGGTGCTGATCACGGCCACGGCCTACATCGCGCTCAACCTGATGGCCGACATGGCGTATTTCCTCGTCAATCCGCGGCTCAGGGGCTGACGCGATGGTCGCGGAAGCCGCCGCAACCTTCGCGGGCGCCGAAGCCGCGCATGAAAGCCAGGCCCAGCGCATCTGGCGGCGCCTGTGGCGGCGCAGGGGCGCCATCGTCGGCGCGGTCGCCGTGGCGTTCTTCGTCGCCGTGGCGCTGCTGGCGCCTTGGATCGCGCCGTTCGACCCGGCCAAGGCGGACTGGCTGCAGGTGCGCAAGCTGCCCTCGGCGCTTTATTGGATGGGCACCGACGAGATCGGGCGCGACGTGATGTCGCGCTTGATCTGGGGCGCGCGCGCCTCGCTGCTGGCGGGCGTGGTGTCGGTGTCGATCGCGGTGGCGGTGGGCGTGCCGGTGGGCCTGTTGTCGGGCTATTGCGGCGGCTGGATCGACCACGTGCTGCAGCGCATCACCGACGCGCTGCTCGCCTGCCCGTTCCTGATCCTGGCGATCGCCTTGGCGGCGTTCCTCGGCCCCAGCCTCACCAACGCCATGATCGCCATCGGCATTTCCACCATGCCGATTTTCATCCGGCTCACGCGCGGCCAAGTGCTGGCGGTGAAAGTAGAGGACTACGTCGAGGCCGCGCGGGCGGTGGGCAACCCGCATTTTCGCATCGCGCTGCGCCACGTCCTGCCGAACGTCGTGCCGCCGCTTCTTGTACAAGCGACCCTGTCGATCGCCATGGCGATTCTGACCGAGGCGAGCCTGTCGTTCCTGGGCCTGGGGCAACAGCCGCCGGAGCCGAGCTGGGGCAGCATGCTGAACACCGCCAAGAACTACCTGGATCAGCAGCCCTGGATGGCGTTCTGGCCGGGCATCGCGATCTGCGCGGTGGTGCTGGGCTTCAATCTGTTCGGCGACGGGTTGCGCGACGCGCTCGACCCTAAGGAAAGCTAGGCCGCCTTTCCCCGCTCGCCGGCGATGTCCTTGCGCTCCTGCAGGGGCCGCTCGGCCACGCGCCAGAACAGCGCCCAGCCCACCGCCATCACGCAGGCAAGCCCTGCGAACAGCACCGAGAACACGCCGATCAGCTGCGCGCGCTGCGCCGGGTCGAGCGGATTGCGCACCAGCTCCTGCAGGCCGTCGACGCCGCCCAGCCCCGTCACCCAGTGCGCGGCCAGGCCCAGCACCAGCGACGAGGCGGCCGCCGTCATCACCGCCCCGCCCAGCATGCGCGCGAAGCCCAGGCCCCCGGTCACCGCGCCCAGATCGCCGCGCTGGGCCGCGTTCTGCACCGCCACCGTGCTGGTGGGGAAAATCGGCCCCACGCCCACGCCCAGTACCGTCAGCAGCGCCGCCACGCCCAGCGGCGAGGCGTGCTCGACCATCGCCGCCAAGGCCAAAAGCGCCGCCACCGCGATCGGCAGGCTCAGCAGCGGCGGCGGCTTGTAGCGCCCCTTCCAGCGGGTGTAGCGCCCGGCCAGCGACGCGAAGGTCGCGGTGGTCAGCGTCAGCGGGATCAAGAGGATGCCGACCTCGTTGACCGGCACGCCGAGGGCCACCTGAAGGAAGATCGGGACCATCACGATCACCGCCAGATAGCTGCCGAACAGGCAGAACAACGCCAGGTACACCGGGCCGATCACCGTGTCGGCGAAGAACTTCGGCGGCAGGATCGGCTCGGGCGTTTCGGTCTGGCGCTTGACAAACAGCCCGCCCAAAAGCGCGGCGGCGGCCAGCGCCGCCAGCAGCGCGGGCGAGGTCCAGGCGAACACCACCCCGCCCCCCGACAGCGCCAGCAACAGGCATGTGGCGCCCGCGGCGAACAACGCCACCCCCGCATAGTCGACCCGCGCGGAGCGTCGCTCGGCCGGCACGCTCTTCAACGCGGGGATGGTGATGAAGAAAGCCAGCGCGACGATCGGCAGATTGATCCAGAAAATGAACGGCCAGCCGATGTAGTGCGTCAAAAACCCGCCCAGCACCGGCCCCAACACCGCCGAGCTCGCGAACACCGTGGCGAAGTACCCGGCGTAGCGTCCGCGCTCGCGCGGCGCCACGACGTCGGCAACCGTAGTCTGCGACAGCGTCATCAAGGCGCCGCCGCCGATGCCCTGCACCGCGCGGCCGGCGATCAGCGCCGCCATCGTGGGCGCGTTGGCGCAGATCATCGACCCGATCAGGAACACCCCCAGCGCCACGCACAGCACCGGCCGGCGTCCGTGGATGTCGCTGAGCTTGCCCGAAATCGGCATGGTGCAGGTCGAGGTCAGAAGATAGGCGCTGACCACCCAGGCGATCAGCCGCACGTCGCCCAGGTCGGCCGCGATCTTGGCCAACGCCGTGGCGACGATGGTCTGGTCCAGCGCCGCCAGGAACAGCGTCAGCATGGCGCCGGCCACGATCACGTTGGTGTCGCGCTGCGAAAGCTGCATGGGCGGCGATACTAGAGCAGTGTTTTGTCAGATGGAATCGCCTGCGTCGCGGCGTGGCGAGGC
>JBQTIS010000030.1:0-1805 GCA_052387895.1 Rhodospirillales bacterium
GCCGCGCGCCCTCGGCCGCGCGCGCGCCCGCCGGCGGGGGCGAGGCGGTGTTCCCCTCGCTCGCCGGCAAGCCCGACGCCATCCAGCAGATCGTGGTCGCGCGCGCCGACGGCGCCTACATTCTGGCGAAAAAGGGCGAGCATTGGGTCCTGGCCGATCGCGGCGATTTTCCGGCGCGCGACGAGCAGGTAAAAAAAGCGGCCGAGGCGCTGGCGACGCTGAAACTGATGGAGCCGAAGACCGCAAAGGCCTCGCTCTTGGCGCGGCTCGACGTGGACGATCCGACCGCCGCCGGCTCCAAGGCCACGCTGGTGACGCTGAAGAACGCGCAAGGCGGCGAGATCGGGCGCGTGATCCTGGGCAAGACCCGGCCGGATTCGCTGGAGAACCCCAGAACCGGCGTCTATGCGCGGCGGCCGAGCGAGGCGCGCGCGTGGCTGGCCGAGGGCGATCCCAAGATCGCGCCCATCACTGCCGATTGGGTGGAGCGCGCGGTGGTGACGCTCAAGACCGAACAGGTGCGCCGCGTCGCCACCGTCGCCGCCGACGGAGCCACGGTCGAGGTCGCGCGCCAGAAGCCCGAGGACAAGGACTTCAAGCTCGAGGGCCTTCCCCCGGACTTCAAGGTGAAAAGCCAGGCCGCGGTCAACGAGCTCGCCGGCACGCTCGACGCGCTGCTGCTGGACGACGTGCGCGCCGCCGGCAGCGTCGAATTTACGGCCAATGCCGAGAAGGCCGAATTCGCCCGGTTCGACGGCCTCGTGGTCCGCCTCATTCTCGCCAAGGTGAAGGGCGATACTTGGGCGAAACTCGCGGCTTCGGCCGAGCCATGGACCAGGACCGAAGACGGCAAGACCGCGACGGTCGAGCCCGCGGACGAGGCCAAAAAAGAAGCCGCCGAGATCAACCGGCGTCTGGAAAGCTTCGCCTTCAGGCTGACCGAATCGGCCGCCAAGAAGCTCGCCACGCGCATGGCCGATTTGGCCGAGAAGGAAGAAAAGAAGACCTGACCGGCGCCGGCCGCGGCGCCGCCGCGCAAGCCAGGACCGGTCTTGCCGCCACGCGCCAGGAAGCGCGGCCCGGCGTGGTTTGCTTGGCCGCCGAGTCGGGACGGCCGTTGAGGGTCTTGTCACCGGGAGCTAGCATCGGGCGATGACCTGTCGCCGCTTCACGCAGGCATGGCGCGCCGCCGCCCCGGCGGCGGCGATTCTGTTGTCCGGTTGCTTCGGCAACGCGCCCGACGTGAAGACCAGCAGCGTCATGGACAACTTCAAGAAGCAGCGGCAGGAGCGCATCGTCGCCGACCGCAACTACAAGCTCGGCGAGCGCTACCGGGCGCAAACCGGCGCGGTCATGATCCGCAACAAGCTCTATACCGTGGTCCAGGAAGGCGCCGGCGGCTACCGCAGCGAGCTCGCGATGGCGCTGGTGGGCGACGGGTTCAGACTCGAAATTCCGGCGGGCTTGAGCCTTAAGACCGCGGACCGGCAACTGGTCAACGGCCGGCTCGCCAATCTTGTGCCCCTGCCGCAGCCGCCGGCAAGCGCGCCCGACCTGACCGCGCTGTTCGTCAACGACGACGGCACGCTTGCCCCGGCGGTGATGCGCGGCGGGCGGATCGTCACGTTCGCCAAGTTCGCCGTGGCGCCGGAAAAAGCGCAGCTGACGCCCGAAGCCGCGGAGTCGGTGAAAACCAGCGCCGGCTACGTGAACTACGAGGTTATATAAAACAACAGCGGGGGGTTCAGCTACGGCAACTGCGCCGCGCCGCGCGCGCCCGGCTCCAATCCGCCGCCGCCCGGCCA
>JBQTIS010000031.1:0-12199 GCA_052387895.1 Rhodospirillales bacterium
GCGAAACCGGCCGCCTCGGCCGCTTCCGCCCCGGCCCGGGCGCCGTCGCGCGCTGCGGCGGAGATGCCGAACACGCCGCGCGCGGCGCCGGCCGAGCGTTCCTGCTGCACCGGTTTGCCGGGAAGGAACGCCGCGAGCTCGCACGACCATTGCAGCGGGGCGCGGGTATGGCTGGCGAGCGCAACGGCGGGGTCGTGCCCGCCGGAGACGCAGACGAGGTCGGCCTCGATCCTGCGCGCAGGACCGCCGTCGCGCCGGCGCACCGTCACGCCGCTGGCCGATTTGCCGCCGTGGACCGCGGCGATCTCCGAGCCGAGGCTGAGCGCGATGCCGTGGTGATGGGCGGCGATGGCCTTGGCGGTCTCGGCGCGCACGTCCACGATCTCGGCCACCCCGATGCCAGCCTGCTTGAGCGCAAATGCGGAGTAGTAGGCAAGGTCGTTGTTCGTGAACAGCACGGCGCGCCGGCCCGCCGCGACGGCGAAGCGCCGCGCGTACGCTTCGGCCGCCGAGGCCAGCATCACCCCCGGCCTGTCGTTGCCGGGAAAGGCGATCGAGCGTTCCAACGCGCCGGTCGCCAGCACCACCTCTTTAGCGCGGATGGTCCAATAGCGCTGGCGCGCAACATAGGGCGGCGGCTCGGGCAGATGATCGGCGATACGCTCGACCGCGCCCAGCACATTGTGGTCGTAGAAGCCGAAAACCGTTGCGCGCGGCAGCAGCCGCACCTCGGGCATGGAAGCCAGGGCCGCGACCATGTCCGTGCGCCATAGCTCGCGCGCCGGATCGAGCAGCAGTCCTCCGCCCAGTTCGAAATCCTGCTCCGCCAGGATGACGCGCGCGCCGGACGCGCCCGCCGCGCGGGCCGCCGCCAGCCCCGCCGCGCCCGATCCCACCACCAGCACGTCGCAATGCGCGTGCATCGCCTCGTACGCGTCGGGATCGGGCTCGGCGGCGGCGCGGCCCAGGCCCGCCGCGCGGCGGATCAGCGGCTCGTAAAGCTTTTCCCAGAACGAGGCCGGCCACATGAAGGTTTTGTAGTAGAAGCCCGAGGGGATGAAGCGCCCGATCAGCGAATTGACAGCGCCGACGTCGAAGTCGAGCGAGGGAAAGCGGTTCTGGCTCGACGCTTCCAGCCCGTCGAACAGCTCCGCCGTCGTGGCGCGCGTGTTCGGTTCGCGCCGCGCGCCAGATCTGAGCTCGACCAGCGCGTTGGGTTCCTCCGGCCCGCAAGTGAACGCGCCGCGCGGGCGATGGTACTTGAAGCTGCGGCCCATGAGCCGCACGCCGTTGGCGAGCAGGGCCGAGGCCAGCGTGTCGCCGGGATGGCCTTTATAAACCCGCCCGTCGAAGCGGAACTCGACTCCGCGCGAACGGTCGATCCGACCGCCGGAGGGCAGGCGCATGGCCCCCGTCATCGTGGCTGTTCGATTTCGTCCCACGCCTTGCCCGCGGCCTTGATTTCATGCGTCAGCGTGTTGCGCAGCACCTTGACCCATTGCCGGCAGCCGCCGGCATGGGCCCACCATTCCAGGTGCCATCCCATCGGATTGACGCGCGCGTGGACGTAGTCGTAGAACGCCTCGGCGCCGGCGTCGGGCGCAGGCCGCGTTACCGTGGCGTCGCCGCGGTAGTGGAACTCCATTTCATCGCGCGGGCCGCACCAGGGACAGGCTATGCGATGCATGACGGCCGCCCGCCCTAATGCAGCCAGGGGAAGGGCCCGGCGCCCTTCTCGTCGATCATGGCGCCGTCGCGGAAGCGCTCGATGGTCATCGCCGCGTTCAGCGCGTGCGGCGCGTCCTTGGCTACGGTGTGCGCGAAGCACCAGCCCGATCCGGGCGTGGCCTTGAATCCGCCATAGCACCAGCCGCCGTTGAGATAGAGGCCCTGGATCGGCGTCTTGCAGATGAACGGCGAACCGTCGAAGCTCATGTCCATCACGCCGGCCCATTGCCTGAGCACGCGCACACGCGACAGCAACGGGATCATCGCCACGCCTTCGGACCAAACATGCTCGACCGCGGGCAGGCTGCCGCGCCTTGCGTAGGAGTTGTAGCCGTCGAGCCCGCCGCCGAACACCAGGCCGCCCTTGTCGGATTGGCTGATGTAGAAATGCCCAGCGCCGAAAGTGACGACACAATCCAGCACCGGCTTAAGCCCCTCTGACACGAACGCCTGCAAAAGATGACTTTCAACCGGCAGTCGCAGGCCAGCCATGGAAGCGACCTGCGAGGTATGCCCGGCCACGGCGATGCCGACCTTCCTTGCCGCGATGGGTCCACGCGAGGTTTCGACGCCCAGCACGCGCCCGCCCTCGACGCGGATGCCCGTCACCTCGCAGTGCTGGATGATGTCGACCCCTTGCCGGTCGGCCGCGCGCGCGAAGCCCCAGGCCACCGCGTCGTGCCGCGCCGTGCCGCCCCGGCGCTGCAACAGGCCGCCGTAGATGGGAAAGCGCGCGTTGTCGAAGTCGAGAATCGGGGCCATCGTGCGCACCTGCTCGCGGTCCAAAAGCTCGGCGTCGATGCCGTTGAGGCGCATCGAGTTGCCGCGCCGCGCATATTGATCGCGCTGGCTGTCGGAGTGGAACAGATTCAAGACGCCGCGCTGGCTCATCATCACGTTGTAGTTCAGGTCCTGTTCGAGCCCCTCCCACAGCTTCAGCGACTTCTCGTAGAAGCGGTTGTTCTGCGGCAGCAGGTAGTTCGAGCGCACGATGGTGGTGTTGCGCCCGGTGTTGCCAAGGCCGATCGGCCCGCGCTCGAGCACGGCGACGTTCGAAATCCCGTGCTCTTTGGCCAGGTAATAGGCGCTGGCGAGACCATGCCCGCCGCCGCCGATGATCACGACGTCGTAGGCCGGCTTGGGCGCCGGGTCGCGCCACGCGCGCCGCCATCCCGCGTGCCCGCCCAGTCCCTCGGCCAGCAGCCGGAATACGGAATATCGGTCCATGCCCATTGCCAAGCGGCGCCCCGAGCGATCACGCCGGGTCCATTGGCTCGGGTCCACTGGCCGGCGGTTGCGGCGCGACAGTAGAACATGAAGCGCCCGAGCGGCAAGGCGGCTCGATTCTCCCCAAGTCCGCGGCCGCCTTATAATATACTGCCCTTGGCGCCGCGAGAGGCGGGAATGGCGATGGACCTTGTGCTGCATGAATGGCTGAGCATGATCATCCGGTGGCTGCACGTGGTCGCCGGCATCGCCTGGATCGGCGGCTCGTTCTACTTCATCCATCTCGACCTCAGCCTCAAGCCGCGCGACGGCCCGCACCCGGGCGTGCAGGGCGAAGCCTGGCAGGTCCATGGCGGCGGGTTCTACCACATGGTCAAGTACCTGGTTGCGCCGCAGCGCATGCCGGACGGGCTGACTTGGTTCAAGTGGGAGGCATACACCACCTGGCTCAGCGGCTTCGCGCTCTTGGTCGTGGTCTATTACCTCGGCGCCGAGCTTTACCTGGTCGACAAGGCCGCGCTCGACATGCCGGGCTGGGCGGCGGCGCTGTTGAGCTCCGGCGGGCTGTTGCTGGCGTGGCTGGGCTATGAAGTCCTGTGCCGGTCGATGCTGGCTGGCGACGACCGGCTTGTCGCCGGCATCGGCTACGCCGCGCTGGTTTTGCTGACCTATCTGTTCACGACGCTGTTCAGCGGCCGCGGCGCGTTCGTTGAGATCGGCGCACTGATCGGCACGATGATGGTGGCCAACGTGTTCGTGGTCATCATACCCAACCAGAAAAAGACCGTCGCCGCGCTGCTGGCGGGCGAGGAGCCCAACCCGCGCTGGGGCAGGGAAGCCAAGCTGCGCTCGGTGCACAACAACTACCTCACCCTGCCGGTCGTGTTCCTGATGATCGCGACGCATTACCCGCTGTTGTTCGCGACCAGATACAATTGGCTGATCGTGGCCATCGTGCTGGCGCTGGGGCCGGTGATCCGGCATTTCTTCAACAGCCGCCACGCGGGCCGCGGCAGCCCGTGGTGGACCTGGGCCGCGGCGGCGGCGGGCATGGCGGCGATCGCGTGGCTATCGGCCGCGGGCCCGCGCGAGGCCACCAGGACCGGTGCGCAGGCCGGTCCGTCGCGTGTCGCAGCGGTGGAGGAGATCGTGACCGCGCGTTGCGCCATGTGCCACGCCGAGGAGCCGGCCTGGCCCGGAATCGCGGTCGCGCCCAGGGGCATCCTGCTGGACAGCCCCGCGCGCATCCGCGCCCATGCCGCGCCGATCGCGGTCAACGCCGGGCGGTCGCATGCCATGCCGCCGGGCAACGTCACCGATATGACGGCCGACGAGCGCGCGATCCTGGCGGCGTGGTTCGCCGCCGGCGCGCAGGGAGAGTGAGGATCATAGCCGTATCAGGAGCTCGATTCGAGTTACAAGTCGGTGAAGGAGGACTTCGTGGCGGCGCTGGGTACGGTCTACGAGCACGCGCCCTGGGTTGCCGATGCCGCCTTCGCTTCCCGTCCGTTCACGGGCATCGCCGGGCTGCACGCGGCGATGGCCGATGCGATACGCGGCGCGGCTGCGAACAGGCGGCTGGCCCTGGTCAAGGGCCATCCCGCCCTTGCCGGCAAGGCGGCGCGCGCCGGCGCGCTGACCGCCGAGTCGGCGGCTGAGCAGTCGAGCGCCGGCCTGGACCGGCTGAGCGAGGCGGAATACGCCCGGTTCCACACGCTCAACGACGCCTACGAAGCGCGCTTCGGCTTTCCATTCATCGTTTGCGCGCGCCGGCACGGAAAAGAATCGATTCTGCGCGAGTTCGAACGGCGGCTTGGCAATTCACCGGATGCCGAGCTGCGCGCGGCGCTGGAGGAGATTTTGCGAATCGGCGCGCTGCGGCTGGATGAACGGGTGCACGCGCCCGACCGCCTGAAGGTGCATGGGCGCTTGAGCACGCACGTACTGGACGCGCATGGCGGCCGCCCCGCCGCTGGCGTGGCGATCGAGCTGGTCGAGCTTGCGGATGGCGGCGCGCGGACGGTCGCGCGCGCCGCGACCAACGCCGACGGACGCACCGACCAGCCTCTGATCCAGGGGCGCCCCGTGCCGATCGCGCGCTACGAGCTGCGCTTCGCCATCGGCGCCTATTTCGCCGGCCAGGGCACGAAGCAGGCCGACCCGCCGTTCCTCGACGTCGTGCCGGTGCGCTTCGCGGTCGCCGAGCCCGAGAGCCACTACCACGTGCCGCTGCTGGCGACACCCTGGAGCTATACCACCTATCGCGGCAGCTAGTCGGCCCTGTTGTCTGGCATGGCGATTGCTGGGAATGTAGGATGACATTCCGGTCCGCGCCTCCGGCGCGGCCGGTGGCAAAACGGGGGATCGAAATCCATGAAACGGAATGGCATCGCAACGACTTTGGCCATGATCGCCCTGGTCATGGCGGCCAGCGGCGAGGCGAGCGCGCAGACCGCGCTGAAGTTCGCGCTGGACTGGAAGTTCGAGGGTCCGTCCGCGCCCTACTTCGTCGCCATCGACAAAGGCTACTACAAGGCCGAGGGGCTGGACGTGACGATCGACACCGGCCCCGGATCGGTCGCGGGCATCGCGCGCGTCGCCGCCGGCACCTATCCCATGGGGTTCTTCGACATCAACTCGCTGGTCAAGTTCCAGGACCAGAACCCCGACAAGAAGGTCAGGGCAGTGATGATGGTGTACGACAAGCCGCCCTTCGCCATCGTGTCGCTGGCCAAGACGCGCATCGACAAGCCGAAGGACCTGGAAGGCAAGGTGCTGGGCGCGCCGGCGCCCGACGGCGCCTTCGCCCAGTGGAAGGCGTTCGTGAAGCAGAACGGCATCGACGCCTCGAAGGTCACGATCAACAATATCGGCTTCCCGGTGCGCGAGCCGATGCTGGCGGCGGGCGAGGTACACGCCATCACGGGGTTCTCGTTCTCCTCGTACTTCAACATGCTGCAGCAAAAGGGCGTGGCCGCGCGCGACATCAACGTGATGTTGATGGCCGACCACGGGCTGGTGCTGTACGGCAACGCCATCATGGTCAACCCGGACTACGCCAAGGCCAACCCGAAGGCGGTGTCAGGCTTCGTGAAAGCGACCATCAAAGGCGTGCAGGAAACCGTCAAGAACCCGGATGCCGCCATCAAGTCGGTGATGAAGCGCAACGAGACCGGCGACGAGAAGATCGAGCTGGCGCGGCTGAAAATGGCGCTGAAGGACAACTTCGTCACTCCCTGGGTCAAGGCCAACGGCGTGGGCGGCGTGGACATGAAACGCCTGGCCACGTCGATCGAGCAGATCGCTCTGACCTACGACTTCAAGGCCAAGCCGAAACCCGAGGACGTGTTCACCGCCGAGTTCCTGCCGCCGGCGGCTGACCGCAAGCTCTAGAACGCCCCGGGCGAAGTCGCGGAGGTGACCGGCTTCGTCGACATCGGTGGGGTGACGCTGGCCTATCGCGGGGCGTCGGGCGAGGTTCTTGCGCTCCGCGAAACCAGCATGACGGTCGGGCGCGGCGAATTCGCGGCCGTGGTCGGCCCGTCGGGCTGCGGCAAGTCCACGCTGATGAAGCTGGTCACGGGCCTGGTGCGCGCGAACCAGGGCCGCGTGGCCTTGGAAGGCGCGATCGTGGACGGACCCGTCAAGATGGCGGGCATGGCGTTCCAGAACCCGAGCCTTTTGC
Source organism: Rhodospirillales bacterium (assembly GCA_052387895.1). GTDB lineage: Bacteria > Pseudomonadota > Alphaproteobacteria > JAEULC01 > JAEULC01 > JAEULC01. The sequence goes on from JBQTIS010000031.1 coordinate 6,641, forward strand.
CCTGGCGCACGGTGCTGGACAACGTGCTGCTGCCGCTCGAGATCGTCGAACCGCACCGTCGGCGATTCCGCGCCGAGAAGGCGAAATACCGCGACATGGGCGAGCGGCTGTTGGCGACGGTCGGGCTTGCCGGGTTCGGGCATCGCTTCCCGTGGGAACTTTCCGGCGGCATGCAGCAGCGGGCTTCGCTGTGCCGGGCGCTGATCCACCAGCCGGCGCTGCTGATGCTGGACGAGCCGTTCGCGGCGCTGGACGCCTTTACTCGCGAGGAGCTGTGGTGCGTGTTGCGCGACCTGTGGCAGAAGATCGGCTTCACCGTGATCCTGGTCACGCACGATTTGCGCGAAGCCGCGTTCCTGGCCGACACCGTCCACGTGATGAGCGCCCGGCCCGGGCGGATCGTGCTGTCCCGGTCGGTCGACCTGCCGCGGCCGCGCGAGTTGGACATCTGCTACGCGCCGCGCTTCACTGAGATCGTCCACGAGCTGCGCGGCAAGATCGCGGAGGTTCGCCGGGCATGAACGCGACCTTGGAGCGCCTGTCGCCGCTTTTGTTCACCATTGGCATGTTCGCGGTGTGGGAGCTGGTATGCCGCCTGCTGAGGGTCGACCCGTTCATCTTGCCAGCGCCGTCGCAGGTGGCCGGGGCCTTCGTGCAGTACTGGCGGCCGTTGGCGCGCCACTCCGTCGTCACGCTGTGGACCACGGTGGCTGGCTTCGCCCTGGCCGTCGCGTTCGGCGTGGCGCTGGGGCTGGTCGTGGGATGGTCGCGGACGATCTATCGCGGCCTGTATCCGGTGATGGTCGGGTTCAACTCGATTCCCAAGGTCGCGGTGGTGCCGATCTTGGTGATCTGGTTCGGCATCGGCGAGATACCGGCGATCCTTACCGCGTTCCTGATCTCGTTCTTCCCGATCGTGGTGAACGTGGCCACGGGTCTGGCCACCATGGAGCCGGAACTTGAGGACGTGCTGCGGGCGCTGGGCGCGCGTAAGATGGACATCATGCTGAAAGTCGGGATTCCGCGCACCCAGCCCTATCTGTTCGGATCTCTGAAGGTGGCGATCACCTTGGCGTTCGTCGGCGCGGTAGTGTCCGAGACGATTGCGGCGAACGCGGGCTTGGGTTTCCTGATGGTCCAGGCCGGAGCTGATTTCCGCATGCCGCTGGTGTTCGCCGGGCTGGTGGCGCTCGCCGCCGAGGGCATCCTGATGTATGCGGTGTTCGCCGCATTGGAACGGCGCATGACGCGCTGGGCTTTCCGCTCGTCGATGAGCGCCGCGGGCTGAGCGCCCATGGCGACGCTGCGCTTTCTTCTGAATGGCGCGCCCTGCAGCGAGCAGCGCGCGCCGCCGTGCATGACGGTGCTGGATTATCTGCGCGGCGTGCGGCGGCTGACCGGCACCAAGGAGGGCTGCGCCGAGGGCGATTGCGGCGCCTGCACCATCGCCGTGGCGTGGCCCGGCGAGGGCCGGCTGCGCTATCGGGCTGTGAATTCCTGCCTGATGCTGTTGCCGCAGCTCGACGGCGCGTCGGTGGTCACCGTCGAGGGGCTTGCGGGACCCGACGGGGCGCTGCATCCGGTGCAGCGCGCGCTGGTGGAGACCGACGGCACGCAATGCGGCTTCTGCACGCCCGGATTCGCGATGGCGATGTTCGCTTTCCATCAGGACGGCGAACAGGCGAGCGACGAGAACATCCACGAGGCGCTGGCCGGCAATCTGTGCCGTTGCACAGGCTATCGTCCGATCGTCGATGCCTGCCGTCGGGTCGCCGGCCACAGCGCGGGTCCCCATCCGATCGACGCGGCGGTGGAAGCCGGCCTCGCCAAGCTGGCGCTCGACAACGAGTATTCGCAGGGCAGCCAGCGGTTTTTCGCGCCGCGCAACGTCGATACGCTGATCAAGCTCTTGGGCTGGCTGCCCGATGCCGTGCTGCTGTCCGGCGGCACCGACCTGGGCCTGCTGGCGAGCAAGGAGCGCCGCTCGCTGCCGGTCGTGATCTCGACCGCGCTGGTGCCTGAGTTGAAGGAAATCCGATTCGGGTCGGCTGGGCTTAAGCTGGGTTCCGCCGTCACCTATAGCGAGGTATTGCCGCAACTCGACAAGATGTACCCGAGTTTCGGCGCGCTGGTGCGCCGCATCGGCTCGCGCCAGATCCGCAATCTCGGCACGATCGCCGGCAACATCGCCACCGCCTCGCCGATCGGCGACACCCTGCCCTGCCTGATCGCGCTGCAAGCCACCGTGCGCCTGCGGTCCATGAAGGTGCGCGAGATGCCGGTCGAGGAGTTCGTAACCGGCTATCGCAAGACCGCGCTCGACAAGGGCGAGTTCATCGAGTCGGTCTCGATTCCGCCGCTGGAGCCGGGACAACGGTTCTTCGCCTACAAATTGTCGAAGCGCTTCGACCAGGACATCGCGGCGGTGATCGCGGCATTCCGGCTGCGCATCGCGAACGGCGCGGTGGCCGAACTCGGGGCGGTCTATGGCGGCATGGCGGCGACGCCAAAGCGCGCGACGACGGTCGAAGCCGCGCTCGCGGGAAAGCCGTGGACCGCAGAAACCCTCGCCGGCATCGATGCCGTGGTCGCGCGGGATTTCGCGCCGATGGACGACCAGCGCGCTTCCGCCGCCTACCGCCTGCGCGCCGCGGCCAACCTGCTGCGCCGGCTGCACGCGGAAAGCACGGGGGCGCCGGCCGTGCGGGTGGAAGCGCTATGACCGCGGCCGGCCCCGCCACGCGCGTGCGCGGCGCGCATGCGCCGATCGGCCACGACAGCGCCGTGGGCCACGTCACCGGCCGCGCCGTCTATCTCGACGACATGCCGACCGCCCCCGATGCGCTGGAAGCGTCGCTGGTGTTGAGCCCGCACGCCCATGCGCGGATCGAGAGCGTCGACTTCTCCCGGGCGCTGAAGGCGCCGGGCGTCGTGGCGGCGGTCTCCGCCAAGGACATTCCCGGCAAGAACGACATCGCGCCGATCCTCAAGGGCGAGCCGGCCCTGACGGAGATCGCCGAGTATGTCGGCCATCCCCTGGCCGCCGTGGCCGCCGACACGCTGGACCACGCGCGCGCCGCCGTGGCGCTGGTGGATGTGGACTACGTGCCGCTTCCCGCCGTGCTGACCGTGGAACAGGCGCTGGAGCGTGGTCTGCTCGTCTCACCCGAGCAGTCGATGGCGCGCGGCGACGTCCGGGCGGCCCTGCGGCGCGCTCCCCATCGCCTGAGCGGCGAGTTCCGCTGCGGTGGACAGGACCATTTCTACCTCGAAGGCCAGATCGCCCTGGCTGTGCCGGGCGAGGACCGCGACATGACGGTCTACAGCTCGACCCAACATCCGACCGAGGTGCAGCACGGCGTGGCGCATCTGTTGGGCCTGCCGTTCAACCAGGTGACGGTCGAGGTGCGGCGCATGGGCGGCGCTTTCGGCGGCAAGGAAAGCCAGGCGACGATCGTGGCGGGCATCGCCGCCCTTTTGGCCTGGAAGTCGCGCCGGCCGGTGAAGCTGCGCCTGTCGCGCGACGACGACATGATCGCGACGGGCAAGCGGCACCCGTTCCTGATCCGCTATGAGGTGGGATTCGACGGCGACGGGCACATCCTGGCGCTGGACATGACGCTCGCGGCCAACGCCGGCAACATCGCCGACCTGTCGCCCGCGGTGATCGCGCGCGCGTTGTGCCACGCCGACAACTGCTATTTCATCCCAGACATCCGCCTGCGCGGCCTGGCGTGCAAGACCAACACCGTGTCCAACACCGCGTTCCGCGGCTTCGGCGGGCCGCAGGGCATGTTCGCGATCGAGACGCTGATCGACATTCTGGCGCGGCATCTTAAGCTTCCGCTGGAGACCGTGCGCCGGCGCAACTACTATGGCCCCGCGCCGCGCGACATGACGCCATACGGCATGGCGGTCGAGGACAACATCATCGAGCGCGTGACCGGGGAGCTTGAGCGTGCGGCGGATTTGAAGGCGTGGCGCGCGAAGGTGGCGGAGTTCAACCGCGCGAGCCCGGTCGTCAAAAAAGGTCTGGCGACGGTGCCGGTCAAGTTCGGCATCTCGTTCAACCTGCCGACACTTAACCAGGCGGGCGCGCTGGTGCATGTCTATACCGACGGCAGCGTGCACCTGAATCACGGCGGCACCGAGATGGGCCAGGGCCTGTTCATCAAGGTAGCGCAGGTAGTGGCCGAGGCGTTCCAGATCGACATCTCCAAGGTGCGCGTGTCGGCCACCAGCACCGGCAAGGTGCCGAACACCTCGCCCACCGCCGCCTCGTCGGGCTCCGATCTCAACGGCATGGCGGCGCTCGCGGCCTGCGAGCAGATCAAGGCGCGCATGGCCGAGGTGGCGGCCGGCAAGTTCAAGGTGCCCGCGACCGAAATCCGTTTCGCCGAGGGCCGCGTGTTCGCGCGCAACGACAGCATGGAGTTCGGCGCGCTGGCCGAGCTCAGCTGGCGCCAGCGCGTGTCGCTGTCGTCCACCGGCTACTACCGCACGCCCAAGATCCACTGGGATTTCAAGACCGGCACGGGCCGGCCGTTCTACTACTTCACCTACGGCGCGGCGGCGGCGGAAGTGGCGATCGACACGCTGACCGGCGAAATGCGGGTGTTGCGCGTGGAGCTGTTGCAGGACTGCGGCAAGTCGCTGAACCCGGCGATCGACATGGGCCAGATCGAAGGCGCGTTCGTGCAGGGCATGGGGTGGCTGACCACGGAAGAGCTGTGGTGGGACAAGGACGGAAAGCTGCGCACGCACGGCCCCTCGACCTACAAGATTCCGGGCAGCCGCGACGTGCCGCCGGCGTTCAATTGCCGCATCCTGGCCGACGCGCCCAACCGCGAGCACACGATCTTCCGTTCCAAGGCGGTCGGCGAGCCGCCGCTGATGCTGGCATTGAGCGTGTGGCTGGCGATCCGCGATGCGATCGCAGCCGCAGCCGACCACCGCGCGATACCAAGGATCGACGCCCCCGCCACGCCCGAGCGCATCCTCAAGGCCGTCGACGACGCGCGCGACCGCGCTAAAATACCGGCATGAGCATGGAGCTGCCCGCCGTCGAGACCCTGGGCGCCGAGATCATGGCGCGCGCCGACGCGCTGGCGCGCTTCAGCGAAGGCGGCCCGGGCGTGACGCGCCGCTATGCCACGAAAGAGCACCGCGACGCTATCGGTCTGATCCAGGGCTGGATGCGGGAAGCCGGCATGAGCGCCGCGCTCGACGCCTCGGGCAACGTGGTCGGCCGGTACGAGGGCGACAGGCCCGGCTTGGCGGCGCTGATGATGGGCTCGCACCAGGACACGGTGCGCAGCGGCGGGCGCTACGACGGAATGCTCGGCATCATCGCGCCGATCTCGTGCATCGCCGTCCTGAGCCGGCGCGGCGTTCGCCTGCCCTTTGCGATCGAAGTGGTGGCCTTCTGCGACGAGGAAGGCCTGCGCTTCCAGACCACTTTTTTGGGTAGCCGCGCCATCGCCGGCACCTTCGACAAGTCGGTACTGGAGCGCAAGGACGCCGACGGCGTGAGCATGGAACGGGCGATGCACGATTTCG
>JBQTIS010000032.1:0-2347 GCA_052387895.1 Rhodospirillales bacterium
ATCAACGCGCGGGCGATCTACAACCCCGGCTCGTCCACCGCCATGGGGCGCGAGCCCTTGGACCTCTACTACGAGCGCGCGGTGATCGGCGGTCCGGGCGCGTTCGTGATCGTCGCCGAGGGCTACAAGCACTTCGCCGAGGCGATCCTCAACAAGCTGGTGAAGGAGATCGCCGCCCTGCCCGGCCCCGCGCCCGCCCGCACCGCCGCGACCCCGGCCGCCGCAACCCCTGCCGCCGCGAACCAAGGGCAGCCATGACCGAGCCGTATCTCACCGCGAAGGACGTGGAGATCATCGAGCGCCGCGTCCTGTTCCAGAGCTATTTCCGGCTCGAACTGTTCCGCGTGCGCCACCGCAAATACGCCGGCGGCTGGACCGGCGAGATCGCGCGCGAGCTGTTCGAGCGCGGCCACGCCGCGGCCGCGCTGCTGTACGACCCGAAAACCGACCGCACCGCTTTGGTCGAGCAGTTCCGCGTCGGCGCGCTCGCGGCCGGCCGGCGCCCCTGGGTGATCGAGATCGTGGCCGGGATCATCGAGGACGGCGAGACCGCCGAGGAGGTGGTGCGCCGCGAGGCGGTCGAGGAAGCCGGCGTCGCGATCCAGGAGCTGCTGCCGATCCAGACCGTGCTGTCGAGCCCCGGCGGCGCGTCCGAGACCTGCGCGCTGTTCTGCGGCCGCGCCGACCTGTCGCGGGCCGGCGGCATCCACGGCGTGCCCGCGGAGAACGAGGAAACGCGCGTGCTGGTGCTGCCGGCCGCCGACGCCTTCAGGCTGGTCGAGGACGGCAGGGTCGAGAACGCGGTCTGCGTCGTGGCGCTGCAATGGCTGGCGCTCAACCGCGACAAGCTCAAGCGGCGCTGGAGCTGAAGCCCCGCGATGGACGCTTGGACCGGCCTGATGCTGCTCGCCGCGGGCCTGGCCGGCGGGGTGGTGACCGCGATCGTCGGCGGCTCCTCGCTGATCACCTTTCCGGCCATGCTGGCCGCCGGCCTGCCGCCGGTGATCGCCAGCGCGTCGAACACCATCGCGCTCACCCCCAGCACCTTCGTCGCCGCCGCCGCGGACTTCGAGCGCATGCCGCCCTGGCGCGCCGCGTACTGCGCCGTGGCCGCGGTCGCGGTTCTGGGCGGCGCGGGCGGCGCGCTGCTGCTGCTGTGGACGCCGGAGACGGCGTTCATGGCGATGGTGCCGCTGCTGATCGGCGCGGCCACCGCGCTGTTCGCGTTCGCCGGGAAGCTGCGCGCCCGGATGCACCGCCGCGCCGAAAGCCCGGCCGCGCGTTCCCGGCGCGCCGACCGGCTGGGCCTCGCGCTGCTGGCGCCGGCCGCGGTCTATGGCGGGTATTTCGGCGCGGGCCTCAGCGTGATGTTCCTGGCGATCCTGTCGCTCGGCAGCCTCGCCGATTTCCGCGCCATCAACGTTCTGAAGAACCTGCTCTCGGGCCTGACCAGCGCGGTCGCGGTCGTGGTCTTCATCGTGCAAGGCGCGGTGTCGTGGCCGGAAACCCTGGCGATGATGGCGGGAGCGCTGACCGGCGGCTTCGCGGGCGGGCGGCTGGTGCGCGCGCTGCCCGCGGCGGCGCTCTACTGGATCGTGGTCGTCGCCGGCTGCATATTCACGGCGATGTTCGCCCGGCGGTTCTGGTGGGGCGCGTAGCATGACGGTGCTTTTGACCGGCTTCGAGCCGTTCGACGGCGGCGCGATCAACCCCTCGGCCGAGATCGCCCGCGCCCTCGACGGCCGCAGGATCGCGGGCTTGCGCGTGGCGGGGCGGATCTATCCCGTCTCCATGCGCCGCATCGCCGGCGCGATCGGGGCGGCGCTGAAGGAAACCAACCCGCGGATGGTCGTATCGCTGGGGCTGGCCGGCGGCGAGCCGGTGATCCGGCTCGAGCGCGTGGGCGTGAACCTGGCCGACTTCCCGGTGGCGGACAACGACGGCCAACTGCCGAGGGACGCCAAGCTTCAGCCCGATGGGCCCGACGCCTTCGCCTCCACCCTGCCGATGCGCGCCATCCATGCCGCGCTGCTCAAGGCGGGCATTCCCGCGCGGCTGTCCGACACGGCGGGAACCTATCTGTGCAACGCCTGCCTCTATCTCACGGGCGCGCACTTGCGGGAACGCGGCGGCGCGGCCCCGTTCGGCTTCATCCACCTGCCCTATCTGCCCGAGCAGGCCGCGGCGCTTCTGGCCGACAGGAAAACCGCGCGCGATCCCGCGCAACATCCCTCGATGGCGCTCGACACGATGATCCGCGCGGTCGAAACGGCGATCGCGGCGGCGGCGGCGGCAAAATAGAGTCCCCCCTCCCCTCGCGGGGGGGGGGTTGGGGGGGGGGGGGGCC
>JBQTIS010000033.1:0-3677 GCA_052387895.1 Rhodospirillales bacterium
ATATCGGCGCACGCGCTGTCGGCAAGGCCACGCGGCTGTTCGAGATGATGACGGCCTATGCGGGCGAACGCCGGCAGTTCGACCGGCCGATCGGCGAGTTCCAGATGGTCCAGCAGATGCTGGCGGACAGCGCCATCGAGATCGAGGCGGCGCGGCTTCTGGTGCTGCGCGCGGCGGGCATGATCGACCGCGGCCGGGACGCGCGCGAGCACATCTCGATGGTCAAGGTGTTCGCCGCCGAAACGCTGGGCCGCGTCGCCGACCGCGCGGTGCAGGTGTTCGGCGGCATGGGCTATTGCAAGGACCTGCCGGTCGAGCGGCTGTACCGCGACGCGCGCGTCTATCGCATCTACGACGGCACCTCGGAAATCCATCGCGGCGTGGTGGCGCGCGGGCTCCTGAAGCGCGGCGCCGCGCTGGTGGACTTGGCGGTTTAGCGCCCATGGCGATCGACAAGTTCATGACCGCAGAGCGGGCCGTGGCCCTGATCCGCGACGGCGACACGGTGGGGCTGATCGGCGGCGGCGGCGGATTGGTCGAGGCGTCGTGCCTGTTCTCCGCGGTGGAGAAGCGATTCCTCGCCACCAGCCACCCTAACAATCTGTTCGTCGTCCATGCTCTGGGCATCGGCGACCGCAAGACGCGAGGCATGAATTGCTTCGCCCATGAAGGCATGGTGCGCCGCGTGATCGGCGGGCATTGGGTGTGGTCGCCGCGCATGCAGGAGTTGGCGCGCGACGAGAAGATCGAGGCCTACGTGCTGCCCGGCGGCGTCACGATGCAGCTGTTCCGCGAGATCGGCGCGGGCAGGCCGGGGCTGTTCACCCATGTCGGCCTCGGCACTTTCGTCGATCCCCGCCTGGAGGGCGGCAAGCTCAACAAGCGCACGACCGAAGAGTTGGTCGAGGTGGTGAATATCGGCGGGCGCGAGCTGCTGCGCTACAAGCCTTTTCCCGTCAACGTCGCGCTGATCCGCGGCTCGCAGGCCGACGCCACCGGCAATATCAGCCTGCAACAGGAGCCGGCGAACCTCGATATCTACGCCGTCGCGCTGGCCGCGCACAATTCCGGCGGCAAGGTGATCGCGCAGGTGCGCGAGAAGGTCGCGGTGGGCGCGCTGCCCGCGCGCGCGGTGCGCGTGCCGGGCGCCATCGTCGACGCCGTGGTGGTCGACCCCGGCCAGCGCATGACCTACGACATCGTGCACGATCCCTCGATGTCGGGCGAGAAGCGCGGCCCGGTGCCGCCCGATCCGCCGCAGCCCTTCACGGTGCGCCAGGCGATCGCGCGCCGCGCGGCCGAGGAGCTGACGGACGGCGCGGTCGTGAATTACGGCTTCGGCATTCCCGACGCGGTGGCCAAGCTGGTGGCCGCGCGCGGCGACCTCGACCGCTACTACCAGACCATCGAGCACGGCACCTACGGCGGCACGCTGCTGGATGGCGCGCTGTTCGGTTTCGCCCGCAATCCAACCGCGATGATCGACGCGCCCTCGCAATTCGATTTCTATTCCGGCGGCGGCCTGGACATCGCCTTCCTGGGGTTCGGCGAAGCCGACGCGGCCGGCAATGTGAACGCATCCAAGCTGGGCGGCCTGCCGGTGGGGCCGGGCGGTTTCATCGACATCGCCCAGAATGCGCGCAAAGTGGTGTTCTGCGGCACTTTCGACGCCAAGGGCGCCGAAATCGCCACCGGCGACGGAATGCTGAAGATCAACCGCCAGGGCAAGGTGCGCAAGCTGGTGCGCGCGGTCGAGCAGATCACCTTCTCCGGCAGCGTCGCGATCGAACGCGGGCAGACCGTGTTCTATGTAACCGAGCGTGCGGTGTTCCGCCTGACCTCCCGGGGCATGACGTTGATCGAGATCGCCCCGGGCATCGATGTCCAACGCGACGTGCTGGAGCGGATGGATTTCAAGCCGCTGGTGCCGTCGGACCCCAAGGTCATGCCCGCATCGTTCTTCACCGCCTGAATCGGAAATGCCATGGCCGCAACGCGCATCGCCATCGTCGGAGCCGGATTGATCGGCCAGCGCCACCTTAAAGTGTTGCTGGACGATCCCGCCGCCTATACGGTCGCGGCCATCGCCGATCCGGCGCCGGCATCCGAGGCCCAGGCGAAAGCGAAAAACATTCCTTGGTTTTCCGACTGCGATCGCATGCTGGACGAGGCGAAGCCGCAGGGCGTTATCGTCGCCACGCCGAACCAGCTTCACGTCGTGGCGGCGTTGGCCTGCATCGCCAGGAAGATTCCCGTGCTGGTCGAAAAGCCGCTCGCCGATTCGGTGCGGGCGGCAGTCGAACTGGTCGATGCCGGCAAGCGCGCGGGCGTGCCCATCCTGACCGGCCATCACCGCCGCCACAACCCGATCATGCGCAAAGCCGCCGAGACGATTCGCGGCGGCGGCGTGGGACGGTTGACCGCCGTCGTCGCGATGTGGCTCAGCCGCAAACCGGACGACTATTACAACGCGGCTTGGCGGCGCCAGCCCGGAGGCGGCACGGTGCTGATCAACGGCATCCACGACATCGACTGCCTGCGGATGATGTGCGGCGAGATCGACAGCATCCAGGCCTTCGCCGCAAACGGCGCGCGCAGCTTCGCGGTGGAGGATACCGCCGCCGCCGCGGTCCGCTTCGCCAACGGCGCCCTCGGCACGGTCGCGATTTCCGACGCCGTTTCCACGCCGTGGAGCTGGGAATGGGGCTCGCGGGAAAACCCGTTCTATCCGCATGAAGGGCGCGACTGTTACCTGGTCACGGGCACCAAGGGGTCGCTTGCCGTGCCGAGCCTGGAGCATTGGTGGCACGAGCCGGGCGAGGGCTGGGGCGACCCGCTGACGCGCCGGCGCATTCCGGTCAAGCCGGAGGACGCCTATATCGGGCAGATGCGCAACTTCGCGGAAGTCATCGGCGGCAAGGCCGAGGCCGTGGTCAGCGGCGAGGATGGCGCCCGCACCCTGGCCGCCACCCTGGCGATCACCGAATCCGCCGCCCAGGGCCGCCCGATCCGCGTCGATGATATGCTGAAATCGGCCTGACCATCCCATCGACGGAGAGCGACCGCCATGACCGAGGAGAAAGTTCGCGCGGCTTGTGTGATGGGATGGCCGGTGGCGCATTCGCGCTCGCCGCTGATCCATGGATATTGGCTGAAAAAATACGGCTTGAAAGGCGATTATCGCCGCGAGGCCGTGACGGTCGAGGATTTCCCGGCGTTTCTGAAATCCCTGGACCAACGCGGCTATGTCGGCGGCAACATCACCCAGCCGCACAAGGAAACGGCGCTGAAGCTGACCGAGGCCGACGACCGCGCCCGCGCCATCGGCGCCGCCAACACCGTATGGCTCGACAAGGGCGTGCTGCGCTCGACCAACACCGACGTGATCGGTTTTCTGTCCAGCCTCGACGTGGGCGCGCCGGGCTGGGACAAGAACCTGAAGATCGCCGTGGTGCTGGGCGCGGGCGGGGCGGCGCGCGCGCTGGTCTATGGGCTGATCGAGCGCGGCGCCGAGGCGGTGTACGTGATCAACCGCACCATCGAGCGCGCGCGGTGGTTCCGCGAACGCTTCGGCCCGCGCGTCCATCCCGTGGGCTGGGACGCGCTGCCCGGCCTGTTGCGGCAAGCGGGGCTTCTGGTCAACGCCACCTCGATGGGCATGACCGGCAATCCCGATC
>JBQTIS010000034.1:0-14568 GCA_052387895.1 Rhodospirillales bacterium
GCCGATTCGTCGACCCGGCCTTTCAGCGCCAGCGCGCCGCCGCGGTCCTGCGCCAGGCCGGTGTGCTTCAGCGCCCAATCGTCGATCGGCGCGTTGCCCGGCCCGGTGTCGAACGCCAGCAAATCCCCCCCGCGCCGGCCGATCCAGGTGACGTTGGCCACGCCGCCGACGTTCAGCACCGCGACGGGTTTGGCCAGGCCCGCGGCCAGCGCCGCGTGGAACAGCGGCGCCAGCGGCGCCCCCTGCCCGCCCGCCGCCACGTCGGCGGCGCGGAAATCGCACACCACGTCGATGCCCGTGAGGCGCGCGAGCAACGCGCCGTCGCCGATCTGGCGCGTGCGGCGGCGCTCGGGCTCGTGCAGGATGGTCTGGCCGTGGAAGCCGATCACGGCCACCCGGCCGGGAGCGAAATCCGCCTTCGCCAGCAGCGCGGCGACGGCGGCGCCATGACGGCGGGTCAGCTCGCGCTCGACCGCGGACACCTTGGACTCGTCCGCCGCGCCGCGGCCCATTACCCCGCGGCCCATTACCCCGCGAAGGGCGGCGCGGAAGTCCGGGCCGTAGGGCACGCTCAGCGCCGGGCCGGTCTCGATCCGGCTTTCCCCGTCCCCGGCCAAAAGCGCCGCGTCCACGCCGTCGCACGACGTGCCGCTCATCAGGCCGACGGCCCAGCGGATTTCGGTCATCCCTTGAGAACCATCCCCGATGTGGTAAACCACCTCGCCTTTCTACGCCAGTTTTCGGGGCAAGCGCGAATGGCCAGCCGGACCGACTTCATCGCCGCCGCCCGCGCGCGCGGCATGATCGACAGTTGCACCGACGAGGCGGGGCTCGGGGCCCTGATGGCGGAGGGGCCGGTCGCGGCCTATATCGGCTTCGACGCCACGGCCGACTCGCTGCATGTCGGCAGCTTGCTGCAGATCATGCTGCTGCGCCTGCTGCAGCGCCACGGGCACAAGCCGATCGTGCTGATGGGCGGGGGTACCACCAAGGTCGGCGATCCCTCGGGCAGGGACGAAACGCGCAAGCTCTTGGCCGACGACGAGATCGCCCGCAACATCCAGGGCATCCGCCGGGCGTTCGAACGGTTCCTGAAGTTCGGCCCGGGGCCGAGCGACGCCGCGATGGCCAACAACGCCGACTGGCTGGACGGCCTCAGCTACATTCCGTTCCTGCGCGACGTCGGCCGGCACTTCTCGGTCAACCGCATGCTGACCTTCGACAGCGTGAAGCTGCGGCTCGACCGCGAGCAGCCGCTGAGCTTCCTCGAGTTCAACTACATGGTGTTGCAGGCCTACGATTTTTTGGAGCTGGGCCGCAGGCTCGGCTGCCGCCTGCAGATGGGCGGCACGGACCAGTGGGGCAACATCGTCTGCGGCATCGAGCTGAACCGGCGCATCGACAACCGCGCCGCGTTCGGGCTCACCACGCCGCTGATCGAGACATCCTCGGGCGCCAAGATGGGCAAAACGGCGGCGGGCGCGGTGTGGCTCAACCCGGAACGGCTGAAGCCCTACGACTACTGGCAGTTCTGGCGCAACACCGAGGACGGCGACGTGGGCCGGTTCCTGCGCCTGTTCACCGACCTGGCGCTCCCGGAGATCGCGCGGCTGGAAAAGCTGGGCGGGGCCGAGATCAACGAGGCGAAGAAAATCCTGGCGAACGAGGCGACGTCCCTGCTGCACGGCAAGCCGGCCGCGGACGAGGCGGCGGAGACCGCGCGGCGCACCTTCGACGAAGGCGGCGTCGGCGCGGCGCTTCCCAGCATCGGGGTGCCGGCGGCCGAGCTCGAGCGGGGCATCGCCGCGTTCGAGGCGCTCAGGCGCGCGGGCCTGGCCGCCAGCAACGGCGAGGCGCGCAGGCTGATCAAGGGCGGCGGCGCCTATCTCAACGACCAGCCGATCGCCAGCGAAACCGCCGCGGTGACGCTGAAGCACCGCAACCGCGACGGCGTGATCAAGCTGTCGGCGGGCCGCAAGCGCCACGCCCTGCTGAAGCCGGTCTGAGGAGAACGGACCGCCGCCGGCGCGGGCGGCCCCGAGGCTTCCCGGCTCAGCGCTGCCCGCCGGCCGGCATGCGGCTGACCGCGGAAAGATCGCGATCCCTGCCGTCGCGGCCCTTGCCCGCGGCCATGCGGGCGAAGTCGCGTATCTCGCCGGGCGGCAACGAGGCCGACTTCTTCGACACGTTGAAGTCGGGGTCGGCCATGCTGCCGACGCCGGTGAACGGCACGGCGATCAGGCCCTGCTTGTCGACGTCCACCAGGAACGCGCCCACCCAGGGCGTATCGTCCAGCAGCTTGCCGACGCCGCGGAACGGCGAGACGTAGCCCTTGATGTCCATGGTGCCGCCCGCGAGGTCGAACGCGCCGTTGGCCGACATGCCGAGGCCGGGGCTGAGCATCAGCAGGTTGAGCAGGTCTATCCGCTCGCCGGCCTTGCGGAACGACGCCTCGAGCTTGTGGAAGTCGAGATCGGTGTTGCTGAGGATCTCGAACGGGCCGAACCCGGTGGCGGACGCCAGAATCTTGTCGCCGGTCGGCGAGCCGCGCAGCGAGAAATCGTACAGCTCGACCAGGCCGTCCATCGGCGCGTCGGGCTGCATCGGGCTGCGCGTCGCCTTGATCGCCAGCCTGCCGCCGCGCAGATCGCGCGCCACCGGCGAGGCGGTCATCAACTGCATGGCCTGGCCGGCGTCGCTGGCGTAGATGTACAGGTCGCGCTGGTTGCCGGCGGGCGCGTAGCGGACGGCGAGATCGGCGTCGCCGCCCAGCTGCGACACCAGGTTGATCGTGTTCCAGTATTCGCCGCCGAAATCGGCCTCGAGCTTGACGTTGTGCAGCGTGCGGCGGTCGTCGAGCCGCAGGCGCTCGACGCGCGTTTTCACGCCCATCGGGAAATCGAGCAGGATGTCCGGATCCTCGACGTAGGGCTGCAGGTTGAGCTGCGGGCCGTTGAGCTCGACGTCCCAGCCGCCGGTGTCCCGGCGCGTGACCACCGCCTTGACGTCCGAGCCGTTATGGCCGCCGAACGCCAGCCGGTCGAACTCGATCTGCTCCAGGTCGGATTTGCCGGCCCGCAGCAGCGCCCGGCCCTTGGCGTTCATCCCGCCGCCGGTCAACTGGAACTCGCTTACCTCGACCGGCTGTAACTTGCGCATCATCAGGGTCAGGTCCAGCACGCCTGGCATGTTGCGGTCTTTTTCCCAATAGAGCTGCGCCAGCTTCACCTTGGCCTTGTCCAGCCGCATTTGCGCGTTGGCGATCGTGGTCGCCGCGTCGGGCCGCGTCAGGTCGACCACGAAATCGATCGGGCCGGCGACGAACTTCTCGGTGCCCAGGCCCAGCGCCTTGCGCTCGGCGTCGCCCAGCGTGCCGGCGAGGTGGATGCGCGTGGCGCCGTCGCCCTTGCCGTCGACGCTGCGCTTCATGTCGATCGCCATCGGCGCGCCGTTCAACCGCAACTGGCCTTCCACCGTCACGTCGTGCGCGTCGTAGACCAGCTTCAGTTCCGGGCTGCCCAGGACCAGGCCCATCGGCCCCTTCGGCACCTCCATGTCCTTGATGGTCATGGTGGCGGTGCGCGACACGCGATCGAACGACAGGCTTGGGCCGAGATCGAAGCGGAAGCGCGAGCGCAGCCCGAACGTGCCTTTCACCAGCGCCGGATCGACGTCCAGTTCGCGCGCGCCGCCGATGTCGATTTTCTGAAGCATGGCGAGCAAGGTTCCCAGGCTTCCCTCCAGCCGCGATTCGCCTTCCACCTCGGGAACCGCCTGGTCCAGGCGGTTCACCTTGATGTTGTCGACGATCAGGGTCATGCCGGCGAACCGGGCTTCCTTGATCTTCACGTCCGCGTGCCGGTTGGGAACGATGGTGGCCGTCGCCTTGATGTCGCTGATCGGCGGCATGTCGCCGCGCAGCCACTTGGCGGCGCCGTCGGTGACCAGAAGGTCCATGCGCCCGGGCTTCAGCTCCGCGCGGCCGCTGGCGCCGGAGAGCTGCATGCCGTTGGCCGCGCTGCCCGACACGCCGCTGAAGACCGAAACCATCCGCAGGCTGTCGTAATCCATCTCGAAACCGCGCTCGCGCGACAGCCGGCCGTCGACGCTGATCCTGGTATCGTCGGCGCGCCCCGAGGTGACGTGGCCGCGGACCCACTCCCGCAACTCGGGCCTGACCGTCGCCGGCCACAGATTGTTCATGTCCGCGATGCTGAGGTTGCGGGCGATGACGTTCATCCGGATTTCGGGCTGGTCCTTGCGCGCCGTGATCACGGCGGAGGCGGAGACGTTCGAGCCGCCGAGGTCGAAGTAGACGTTGTCCAGCAGCACGGTCGAAAGCTCTTGGTCCAGCCTGCCCTCGATCTTGGCCGCGGCGACGCCGATCGGCAGCAGGCCGACCTTGTCGAGCACCAGCCGGCCGGGGCGGCCGTTCAGTTCGAATTGGACGCGCCCGACCTCGCCGCTCAGGCGCATGGAGCCGCGGGCCGCTCCGGAAACGGGAAAATCGAACGCGGCAAGGCGCTCGAATTGCGGCGAGGCGTTGGCCAGCCGCGAGGGAACGATGTTGTCGAACTTCACGGCGACGTCGATCTGGTCGTCCTTCGGCTGGTACTGCGCCTCGCCGGCCAGCACGACCGCCCTGCCCTCGACCAGGAACGGCACCTGGAAGCCGGCGACGAAGCGGCCGCCGCTGCGCTCCAGCTCGACGTTGGCGCCGAACGCCTTCCACGACGCCTCGAACATCTGGTCCTCGATCGTCAACACCGCTTCGGAGATGTTGACCCGCTCGAGATAACCGGACGCCACCTCGGGATTGGGCGGCGCCAGAAGGCCCTGGATCAGCCGCTGCAGGGGCGGCTGTTCGTCGCCCTGGACGCTGTCGCCCAGGCCGAATTCGAAACGCCCGTCCTGCGCGCGCGTCAGCCGCATCGTGGGCCGGCGGATGTCGAGGCTGGTCGGCGCCACCAGCCCGCGCATGAGCGCGGGGAAGCTGAGGCCGATCGACACCTCGTCCAGCGTCGCCATCTCCAGGCCCAGGGGATTGACGATGCGCACGCCCTCGGCGCGCACGTCGATCGGCTGCTGCCAGCCGTCCCAGGCGAGCTTGGTGGTGCCGATGCGCACGTTGACGGGCCCGCCCGCGGGGCTGAGCGCGCGTTCGATATGGGGAGTGAGGAAATCGAGCGGGATCGGCCCCTTGGTCAGAAGGAAAACCGCGACGCCGGCCAGCAGCGACAAGGCCGCGGTCGCGGCGGCCGCCAGTTCGAGAAGCATCAAGGGATAGCGGCGCAACACCCGGGGCCTTTCAGCGCGGCCCGACGAGGGTGGCCGCGGCTGCGCCGCTGCGATAAACAACGCTGGCTATGACCATCCCCAATCCCGCGTTCGCGTTCCCAACGACGGATCAGGCCGGCTGGCCCCGCGTTGCCGACGCGGACCGCGCCCGGCTGGGCGTGGCGCGCTGGCGCGAGACAACCGCGCAGAACGACGACCCGGAGGTCGCCGCCTTCGCGCATCGGTTGGCCGATCAGCCGTTGGGTAGCGCCGTCTTGGAGCGGGTGTTCGCCAACAGCCCTTTTCTCGGCGATTGTCTTATAACCGAAGCGGCCTTCTTGCGAACCGTGCTGTTACACGGCCCGAATCAAACTCTTACCACACTGCTGGCGGATTTTCGCCAGGAACTTTCGCGCGAGGAAGACCGCGCGCGGCTGATGCGGGGTTTGCGAATCGGCAAACGCCGCGCGGCGCTGCTGGCTGGATTGGCCGATATTTTTGCAACATGGTCCCTGGAACAGGTCACGAACTCGCTTAGCGAGTTCGCCGAAGCGGCTTTGTCGGCCACGCTTGCCCACCTGCTGCGCAAAGCGGCGGCCACGGGAGCATTCGCGCTGGCGGACATCGACGCACCCGAGCGCGGCGCCGGCTTGTTCGTGCTGGGCATGGGCAAGCTGGGCGCACGCGAACTCAACTACTCGTCCGATATCGACCTGATGGTGTTCTACGACCGCGACCGGGTGCGCGGCGCCGACGACGAGGCGATCCACAACCGGTTCGTGCGCGTCGTGCGCGATTTGGTGCAGATCTTCGAGGATCGCACCGCCGACGGCTATGTGTTCCGCACCGATTTGCGGCTGCGGCCGGATCCCGGCATCACGCCCTTGGCCATGTCGGTGACGGTCGCCGAGACCTATTACGCCAGCGTCGGCCAGAACTGGGAACGCGCGGCGATGCTGAAGGCGCGGCCGGTGGCGGGCGACCGCGAGGCCGCGCGGCAGTTCCTCGCCCGCATCCGCCCCTTCATCTGGCGCCGGCACCTGGACTTCGCCGCGATCCAGGACATCCACTCGATCAAGCGCCAGATCACCGCGCACCGCGGCGGCGGGAAGGTCGCGATCAAGGGGCACAACATCAAGCTCGGCCGCGGCGGCATCCGCGAGATCGAATTCATCGCCCAGACGCTGCAATTGATCTGGGGCGGGCGCGAGCCGGGCCTGCGCGTGGCGCCGACCTGCCAGGCGCTGAGCCGCCTGGCCGATGCCGGCAAGCTAGAGCGCGCCGTGGCCGACGACCTGATCGCGTCGTACCGGTTCCTGCGCACGCTCGAGCACCGCCTGCAGATGGTGGACGACAAGCAGACCCACAGCCTGCCCGACAGCGACGCCGGCGTCGCCGCGATCGCCGCCTTCATGGGCTACGACGACGCCAAGGCCTTCGCCGCCGAGCTGGAGAAGCGCCTGCGCGCGGTCGAGAAGCGCTACGCCGGGCTGTTCGAGACGGCGCCCTCGCTCGGCGGCCCGGAAGACCGGGCGCCGGGCAACCTGGTGTTCACCGGCGGCGAGAACGACCCCGAGACGATGCAGACGCTGAAGCGCCTGGGCTTCGAGGACCCCGGCTCGGTCGCCGACCGGGTGCGGAGCTGGCATCACGGGCGCTTCCGCGCCATGCGCAGCGCCCGCGCGCGCGAGATCATGACCGAGCTGGTGCCGGCGCTGTTGGCCGCGCTGGCGCGCACCGCCGAGCCCGACCAGGCCTTCGCCCGCTTCGACCGGTTCCTGGGCCAGCTGCCGGCGGGCGTGCAGCTGCTGTCGCTGCTGCAATCCAACCCCGAGGTGCTGGACCTCTTGGCCGACATCCTGGGCAGCGCGCCGATGCTGGCCGAGCAGCTGGCGCGCAATTCGCTGCTGCTGGACAGCGTGCTGTATTCCGGCTTCGCGCGCGAGGCGCCGGCGCGCCGGGCGCTGGAGGAAGAGCTGGACGAGACGCTGCGCCGCGCCGACGATTTCCAGGACACGCTGGATTTGTGCCGGCGCTGGTCGAACGACCACAAGTTCCATCTCGGCGTGCGCCTGCTGCGCGGCCAGACCGACGCGCACGAAGCCGGCCCCGCGCTGACCGACCTGGCGGAGATCGTCGCCGCCCGCCTGCACCGGCGCGTGGCCGCCGACTTCGCCGCGGTTCACGGGCGCGTTCCCGGCGCGGAGCTCGCGGTCGTGGCGCTGGGCAAGCTGGGCGCGCGCGAGATGACGGTGGGCTCGGACCTGGACCTGATCTTCATCTACGCCGACGCCGAGGCCGAGGCGTCGGACGGAAAGAAGCCGTTGCCGGCGCCGGTGTATTTCGCGCGGCTGAGCCAGCGCCTGATCACGGCCTTGACCGCGCCGACCGCCGAGGGCGCGCTCTACCAGGTCGACATGCGCTTGCGGCCGTCGGGCAACCAGGGGCCGATCGCCTCGTCGCTGCAAGGATTCCGCAAGTACCAGGAGGCCGACGCCTGGACCTGGGAGCACATGGCGCTGACGCGCGCGCGCGCCATCGCCGGCCCGCCGGCGCTGATCGAGGCCGTCGGCGAGGCGTTGCGGGCGGTGCTGACCCGCGAACGCGATCCCGCGAAGCTGGCGCGCGACGTGGCGGAAATGCGCGCGCGCGTGGCGCGCGAGTTTCCCGGGCGCGACATCTTCGACGTGAAGTACGTGCGCGGCGGCCTGCTGGACTGCGATTTCACGGCCCAATACCTGCAACTGCTCCACGCCCACGACCGCCCCCGGGTTCTGCACCCCAACACCTGCGCGGCGCTGGGGAACCTGGCCGAGGCCGGCCTCGTCGAGCGCCAGGCCGCCGGCGAGCTGATCGAGGCGGCGGCGATGTGGCCTCGCATCCAGGGCCTGTTGCGGCTGACCGCGGGCGCGGCCAATCCGCGCGAGGCGCCCGCGGGCGTGCGCCAGGCCCTGGCGCGCGCCGGCGGCGCGAAAGACCTGGGCGCGCGGGAAAAGAAAATGCAGCGGCTTGCCGCGAAGGCGCGGAGCCGGTTTGCCGCGCTGATCGAGGCGCCCGCCGCGGGCGAGGCGCCGGGCGTGAAACGCCCCGCGAAACGGGCGGCGCAAGGGAAACGGAAATGAAAGCAGCCCCGGCGCGCCGAGCGCGCGCCCGCGCGGCTTTGTGCCGGAGCGCCTAGCCGTCGAGCCTTATGGCGACGAAGCGCAAATCGCCCTGGCGGTCCACCAGCATCAGCACCGACTTGCGGCCCGCGGTCTTGGCCTTGTTGACGCGCTCGGCCACGTCCTTGGGATCCTTCACGGTCTCCTGCGCCACCTCGACGATCACGTCGCCGGCCCTCAAGCCCTTCTGCGCCGCCGGGCTGTCGGCCACGACGTCGGTCACCACCACGCCGTCGACCGTCTTTTCGATGCTGAACTTGTCGCGCAGGTCCGGGCTGATCTTGGCCAGCGACATGCCGAGGGCGTCCACGCTCGCCTTGCCCTGGTCCTTGCCGCCCTTGCCGGCGTCGGGCGTGGCGGCGGCCACCTCGGTCTCGTCGAGTTCGCCCACCACGACATCGAGCTTCAGCTCCTTGCCCTTGCGCCACACCGTGATCGGGGCTTTCTTGTCGATCGGCGTCTCGGCCACGATCCGCGGCAGGCGGCGCATCTCGCCCACTTCCTTGCCGTCGAAGGTCAGCACCACGTCGCCCGGCTCGATCTTGGCCTTCTCGGCCGGCCCGTTCGGGCTGACGCTGGCGATCATGGCGCCGCGCGCCCGGTCGAGGCCCAGGCTCTCGGCGATCTCGTCGCTGACCTGCTGGATGCGCACGCCCAGCCATCCGCGCCGCGTCTTGCCGTATTTGTGAAGCTGGTCGACCACCGGCTTGGCGAGCGAGGCGGGAATCGCGAAGCCGATGCCCACGCTGCCGCCGGTCGGCGAGAAGATCGCGGTGTTGATGCCGATCACCTCGCCCGCGAGGTTGAACATCGGCCCGCCGGAATTGCCGCGGTTGATCGAGGCGTCGGTCTGCAGGAAATCGTCGTAGGGCCCCGAGTTGATGTCGCGCGCGCGCGCCGACACGATGCCGGCGGTCACGGTGCCGCCCAGCCCGAACGGGTTGCCGATCGCCACCACCCAGTCGCCGACGCGCGTCTTGTCGGAGCTGCCCCATTTGACGGGCGAGAGCTTCTTGTCGGTCTTGACCCGGAGCACCGCCAGGTCGGTCTTGGCGTCGCGGCCGATGATCTCGGCCTTCAGGCTGGTGTCGTCGTGCAGCGTGACGGTGATTTCGTCGGCGTCGGCGATGACGTGGTTGTTGGTCACGACGATGCCGGAGGCATCGACGATGAAGCCCGAGCCGAGCGAGGTGTTGCGGCGCGGCCCCCGGTCCTGGGGCTGGCGGTCGAAGAAGTCCTTGAAAAACTCCTCGAACGGCGAGCCCGGCGGCGCCTGCGGCGCGTCCTTGTCCTGGCCGGGCCCGGTGCCGCGCCCGGCGGTGCGGCCCTTGACCCCCTGCGTGGTCGAAATGTTCACGACCGAAGGCAACAGCTGCGCGGCCAGATCGGCGAAGCCCTCTATCGGCGCCCTGACGGCCTTGACCTGCGCCTGGGCGGCGGGAACCGCCAACAGCAGCGCCGCGGCCAGCCCGCCGATCCCCAGGTTGCGGATGGAATAAGTCCAGTGATTCACGCCCTTGCCTCCAGGAAAGACCCATGCGGCGGGCCGCGCACGAATGCGCCGGGCCGGCTTCAAGCGCCCTTTCGGCACCGTCGCCGCGAGCACTCTTATATACAATTTTCGCCGGTGCGATGGCAAAGGTGCGATGGCAAAACCGCGTGAGCCGGCCCTAGCCCGGGCCGGCCCGCGGGGCTTAGCCCATGATCAGCCAAGCCAATCCGACGCCCAGGACCGTGGCGCAAAGCCCGCCCAGGCGCAGCCAGGAATCGGGCATTTCGCGCACCGATTCCAGCATCCGCCGCATGCCCTGGGGGAACAGCGCGTAAGCCGCCCCCTCCACGGCCAGCGCCAGGGCCAG
The DNA here is from genome assembly GCA_052387895.1 of Rhodospirillales bacterium. Taxonomy (GTDB): domain Bacteria; phylum Pseudomonadota; class Alphaproteobacteria; order JAEULC01; family JAEULC01; genus JAEULC01. The sequence continues at coordinate 10,298 of JBQTIS010000034.1, forward strand.
CGCGCTCAACAGCGGCCTCAGCGCAAAGCGCCTCAGCGCGCCGGGGTCTTGGGCGGCGTGGCGGCCGCCGGCGGCTCGCCGTCCATCCGGCCGAAGAAGCGGAAGAACTCGCCGTCGGGCGGCCCCACATAGCGCGTGGTGTCGCCGCCCAGGCCCCGGCTCATCGCCTGCAACGAGCGGAAGAAGTCGAAAAACGCCGGGTCCTTGGAATAGGCGGCGTTGTAGATGCGCGTGGCCTCGGCCTCGCCTTCGCCGCGCAGGATCTGCCCCTTCTTCTGCGCGTCGGCCACGATCACGCGCACGCGCTTGTCGGCGTCGGCGCGGATCGCCTGGGCATCGCGGGCGCCCTCGGCGCGGATCTTGCGCGCCTCCTGCTCGCGCTGCGTCTGCATGCGGCGGAAGATCGCCTGGCTGTTCTCCTCGGGCAGATCGACGCGCTTGACGCGCACGTCGATCACGTCGATGCCGAAGGCCTTGGCCTGGCTGCTGACGTTCTCGGTGATTCGCTCCATCAGCTGGGCGCGCTCGCCGGACAGCACCTGCGCCATCGGCACCTTGGCGAACACCTGGTACAGGTTCGCGTTCATCAGCGTGCGCAGCTGCTGGCGCAGCCCCGCCTCGTCGCGCGCGCTCTGGAAGAACAGCAGCGGATCGACGATGCGGTAGCGCGCGAACGAATCGACGTCGACCTGCTTCTGGTCCAGCGTCGGCACCTCGGCGCGGTCGGCGTCGAAATCGAGCACGCGCTTGTCGAAATAGACCACGTTCTGCACGAACGGCAGCTTGTAGTTCAGGCCCGGCGAGTCGACCACGCGGATCGGCTGGCCGAATTGCAGCACCAAGGCCTGCTGGGCCTGCTGCACGGTGTAGAGCGACTGGGCCGCGACGAACGCGACCGCCAGCAGCGCGACGCCGGCGACGATCAGGACCGCGCGGTTCATTGCGGGACTCCCTGGCCGATTCCGGAGCCCTGGCCGGCGCCGGGGCTGGGGCCGGTGCCGGCGCCGGGGCCGGCGCCGGGAGCGCGCGGCTTGGTCAACTCGTTCAGCGGCAGGTACGGCACCACGCCGCTGCCCGCGCTGGGCTCGATCAGCACCTTGTCCATGCCGCTTAAGACCTCTTCCATCGTCTCCAGGTACATGCGCCGGCGGGTGATGTCCTTCTCCTGCCGGTACTGCTCGTAGACCGCGAGGAACCGCGACGCCGCGCCCGTGGCCTCGGCGATCCGGGCCTCGCGGTAGCCCTCGGCGCCGCGCACCACCTTGGCGACCTCGCCCTCGGCGCGCTGGGTCTGTTCGTTGAAATAGGCCTGCGCCTCGTTGACCGCGCGTTCCTTGTCGGCGCGCGCGGCCTGCACGTCGCGGAAGGCGTCGATCACCGAGCGCGGCGGATCGACCTTCTGCAGCTCGACGTTGGCGACCTGGATGCCCGAGGCGTAGATGTCGAGGATGTGCTGCAGCAGGGTCAGCGTTTCCGTTTGAATCTGGCCGCGGCCTTGCGTGCGCGCGAATTCGAAGTTGGTCTTGCCGACCACCTCGCGCATCGCCGCCTCGGCCGCGTTCTTCACCGTCTGGTCGGGATTGCGGATGTTGAACAGGTACTTGCCCGCGTCCTTGATGCGCCAGAACACCACGAACTGGATGTCGATGATGTTCTCGTCGCCGGTCAGCATCAGGCTTTCCTGGCTGACGTCGCGCCGCGCGTCGCCGCGGCCGGTGGGCGTGCCGGTGCGGAAGCCCACCTCGACCCGGTGCACCAGCGTGACCCGCGGCTTTTCCACATGCCCGATCGGCGCCGGCAGGATGTAGTTGAGGCCCGGCTCGGTGGTGCCGACCCAGCGGCCGAAGATGGTCGCCACGCCCTGCTCGTCGGTCCTGACCGTGTAGAAGCCGCTGGCCAGCCACACCGCGATGCCGACCACCACGACCAGCGCGATCGCGCGCGGCGAGGCGCCGCCGCCGGGCATCAGCTTCCGGAAGCGGTCCTGGCCCTTGCGGATCAGTTCCTCGAGGTCGGGGGGCTGGATGCCGCCGCCGCGTCCCCACGGGCTGGGACCGCCGCCGCCGCCGCCTCCGCCTCCGCCGCCACCCCAGGGGCCGCCGCCCCCTCCTTGATTCTGCCACGGCATCTCGGTGTCCTTTCCCGGCGGTGCGCCGCGCCACCCGGTCCCCTCGCCGCCGACCTGGATGAGGGGCGCGAGACCGGGCCTGGAGCACGCCTTTGCAAACGCTTGAAGGCCCGACTATATCAGGTCGGGTGTCCCAATTGGCATTCTAACGCGCCGGACGCCTCCGGCGCGACCCCTCTGGCCGTAGCGGGGATATTTGGCGGGGGTTGGGAGAAGTCAAGCGTGTCGCAGCCGAACCAAGAGCAAATCCTGAACGCCCTCAAGGGCATCCGGGACCCCGAGCGCGGCCACGACATCGTGTCGCTGGACATGGTGAAGGGGCTGGTGGTCAAGGACGGGCATGTCGGCTTTTCCATCGAGGTCGATCCGCGCCGGGGCCCGAAGCTCGAGCCGGTTCGCAAGGCGGCGGAAAAGGCGGTCGAGGCCCTGCCGGGGGTGTTGAGCGTGACCGCCGTCTTGACCGCGCACAGCGCCGGGCGCGCGCCGGCCCAGGCCGCCCCCCCGGCGCAAGGGCACGGCCACGCCCCCGGCCACGGCCAGCAGGACGCCAAGCCCTTGGTGCCGGGCGTGCGCGCGATCGTCGCGGTCGCCAGCGGCAAGGGCGGCGTGGGCAAGTCCACCACCGCGGTCAACCTGGCGCTGGGGCTGGCGGCCTCGGGCAGGCGCGTGGGCATGCTCGACGCCGACATCTATGGCCCCTCGCAGCCGCGCATGATGGGCATCAGCGGCCGGCCCGCCTCGCGCGACGGCAAGACGCTCCAGCCCATGGTCAATTACGGCGTCAAGTGCATGTCGATGGGCTTCCTGGTGGCCGAGGACACGCCGATGATCTGGCGCGGGCCGATGGTGATGAGCGCGCTGGAGCAGATGCTGCGCGACGTGGAATGGGGCGAGCTCGACGCGCTGATCGTGGACATGCCGCCGGGCACCGGCGACGCGCAGCTGACCATGGCCCAGCGCGTGCCGCTGACCGGCGCGGTGATCGTCTCCACCCCGCAGGACATAGCCCTGCTCGACGCGCGCAAGGGCCTCAACATGTTCCGCAAGGTCGACGTGCCGGTGTTCGGCATCGTCGAGAACATGAGCTATTTCCTGTGCCCGCAGTGCGGCGCGCGCAGCGAGATCTTCAGCCACGGCGGCGCCCGGCGCGAGGCCGAGAAGCTGGGCGTGGACTTCCTGGGCGAGGTGCCGTTGCACATCGACATCCGCGAGACCTCCGACGGCGGCCAGCCGATCGTGGTGTCCAGGCCCGAGAGCGACTTCGCCAAGGTCTACCGCGCCATCGCCGACAAGGTGTGGCGCAAGATCGAGGCCAGGCTCGCCGGCCCCGCCGCCCAGGCCGCGCCCAGGATCGTGATGCAGTAAGGCCGGCGCGACTCTCCGGTCGCCGCACTAGCGCCGGCCCTGTCCTGGACCGGCGCGGGCTTGGCTCGCGGTTGTTCTGTTGGCGGAGGTTTAGCTGCGCACCCCCGAGGATTCGCCGCATTTGATCGTCCAATGGATGCAGCGGCCGTTGTACCGGGCAGCGCATACCGACCAGCAATATGCGAACTGCATATTCGTACCCCCGCGCAGCGATTGCCCGGCGGCGGCCGACGGGTATTCCGGGCACGGACGCACATTGGCGAAAGCGGGCGCGGTGGCCACTGCCCCGATAAGGGCGAGCGGCAGAAGCCAGGATTTAATCGACATGGCGAATCTCCTTCGTCCGGGCAGCCGGTGTGCGCGTCCGTAGCACGGTGGGAGCCGCCCCGGACATGACCGCCGTCACACCTGTTGATACCCGAGCCGGCGAAACGCCTGGACCACCCACGTGAAATGCAGGTTTTCGCGTCAGCAACAGGTCCTAATGCAATGCCGAAATGTTAGAATCTCAGAACTTAGGATCCGGCTAGTCCCGGGCGACGCGGAACCCGAGGCTGTAGTACCGGATCGCTGCGCCGGCCCTGCCGCGGATCGCCGAACGGACGTACCCCGGCCTGCCGCTCCAGGAACCGCCGCGCATCGTGATGCAGTAGCGGCGGCGCGCCCTCGCCCGGCCCGCGCCATGCGCCCACACCCCGTCCGCGCGGCGCGCGGACCACCCACACCCCCCCAAAGCGGGGGAGGGGGGTGGAACCCCCCGCCCCCCCCCCCCCCCCGC
>JBQTIS010000035.1:0-5864 GCA_052387895.1 Rhodospirillales bacterium
GCCGGTATCCTGTCCATCGGGGTGCTCCTTCGCCGAGGCCGGTCGTCAAACCGGACCTCGTTGATTCGCCTATCAGGCGACGGTGCACCCCAACCGATTCTCCAGCAAGTCTAGGACTTCACCGAAACGGCCTGAAACCCATCACCGTGCGGCCCGCAACTCCAAACCCCGCTTGCGCAGAGAAGGAATTTAGCAATGGTACCGATCATGACTAGCAACGTCAAACTACACAAGTTCAAGACGCTTGAAGACGCTCAGCTTGAAGCAAGCAAGGCATCGGTGAATGTGTCCGGCATTGCCTTTCCGGTGGTGATGTTCCGACAGGGAAATCGTCTGTTTTTGAACGGAGCGCTTCCCATATCCTATGCACGACAGCGACTTCATCGGATGTCGGCCAAGAAGAAGACAGGTGTCGCGGAAGCTCGCCACACCATGAATCGGCCATGGGACCCGACCCACTCGCGGACGATTGCAAAATATCTAGCGGAAAACCGAAACAAGAATTTCATTATCCCGCCGCTTACGTTGAACATTCAACAAGCGGTTGATGTCTACACCATAGACGTCGAATCTGACATGAAGCCGGCATACGTTGTAGTTCCAATGACCGCGGTGCTTTCCATTACTGATGGACAGCATCGGGAAGCCGCCCTTGAAGAATTGCCCAGTCTACTCACGGCAGAAGAAATGCAAACGATGGATGCCAATGCAGTCGCGGTAATGATCGTCTGCGAAAGCGACATCGATCAGATACACCAAGATTTCGCCGACTGCTCGAAGACAAAACCTTTGCCCCCCAGCCAACTTGCGGTTTTCGACCGGAGGAATCCGGCAAATGGGCTAGTGCTTGACCTGATTGACGCTTGCCCATTGTTCAAGGATAAGGTTGATGCAACCAGTTCGTCGTTGAGCAAGGGTTCTATTTCACTTTTCTTAGCAAACCAGGTTCGCCAGCTCGTCAAGGAGCTCCTGGTCGGCTCTTATGCTGAACCTGATGTCAGTTTCGAAGAAAAGGCGAAAAAGCTATTGGTCGCGCGCGGAGAACCAAAATACAACGAGATGAAGGAAAGGTTCTTTGACTTCATCAATGTTGTTACTAATGCGATCCCAGTTTTGCGGACTATCGCCAGCCTGAACTCACTGCAATTGAATAAGATACCCGAGCTGCGGAGGGAAGGGTGGATTTGCATGACTGCGAGCGGGATGAACGTAATCGGCCGAATTGGTCACGATCTATTCCGGGACAATCACCAGAACTGGCGTCAAATTGCGGCTCGACTGGGTGACGTAGATTGGTCGAAAGCGGCGCCGATCTGGTCCGGCAACCTTGTACAGCCGGGCACGGGAAAGATCATGACCCAGCAAACCCCACTCAAAGCGGCTGCATTTGTGGTTCGCCAGAAGATAGGGCTTGCCCAGCCAGCGGTGGCCGCTTAGCCGTACTTTTTGGAAGAAATGGACCGATGATTGGCGGCAGTCTTCGTGAGACTGCCGCTTTTCATTTCAGTTCACCACGCCGTGCGTCGCCAGCACCGAGCGCATGCGCGCGGACGCCAGGTCGGGATCGGCCAAGAGGCCCGCCTTGTCGGCCAGGCGAAACAGCTCGGCCAGATGCAGCAGCGAGCGCGCGCTTTGCTGGCCGCCGACCATGACGAAATGGTCCTGGTGCCCGTTCAGATACGCCATGAACACCACGCCGGTCTTGTAGAAGCGCGTCGGCGCCTTGAAGATGTGGCGCGACAGCGGCACGGTCGGCGCGAGGATGTCGTGGAACGCCTTGCTGTCGCCCGCCGCCAATCGCCCAAGCGCCGCCGAGGCCGCGGGCGCGATCGAGTCGAAAATGCCGAGCAGCGCGTCGCTGTAGCCCGCCTCGTCGCCCGAGATCAGCTCGGCGTAGTTGAAGTCGTCGCCGGTGTACATGCGAACGCCCCGGGGCAGGCGGCGGCGCATGGCGATCTCCTTGTCCTTGTCGAGCAGCGAAACCTTGATGCCGTCGATCTTGGCCTTGTTGGCCTCGATCACCGCCAGGCAGGTCTCCATCGCCCTGAGGTGGTCCTTGTCGCCCCAATAGCCGTCGAGCGCGGGGTCGAACATCTCGCCCAGCCAGTGCAGGATCGCCGGCTGCTTGAGCTGCCGCAGCACGCGGGAATAGACGCGGGCGTAGTCGTCGGGCGATTTGGCGGCCGCCGCGAGCGCGCGGCTGGCCATCAGGATGATGCGCCCGCCCAGGTTTTCGATCGCGGCGCATTGCTCCTCGTAGGCCGCGACCACCCGCTCGACGGTCGCGCTCGCGCCCGGCGCCAGGTGGTCGGTGCCCGCGCCGCAGGCGATCACCGCGCCGGGGATGCCCTTGGCCGCGTCGATGCCGCGGCGGATCAGCTCGAGCGACATCGGCCAGTCCAGCCCCATGCCGCGCTGGGCCGTGTCCATCGCCTCGGCCACGCCCAGGCCCAGCTTCCACAGATGGCGGCGATAGGCGACGGTCCGGTCCCAGTCCACCGCCGCGCCCAGCCACGGGTCGATATCGGCCAGGGGATCGGCCACGACATGCGCGGCGGCGAGGGCGACGCGGTTGAACCCGCCGTGCGATTTGGCAAACGCGCGCGGCGGGCGCGTGACGTAGCGTTCCAGTCCGCCGCCCGCGGCGGGCAGGTCGAGCGTCGGCATCTAGGAGGTCCCCCCGGCTCGCCGCGCGGCTATTTCGCTTCCGGCGCGGGCACGGCGGCGTAGCGCGCGGGCCCGCCCGATGGATCCTCCGGGGGGGCGCCGGCGATTTCCTGGATCAGCTTGGACAGAATCGCATCGCCGAATTTCTCGAACCCGTCGGCCACCACCATGAACGAACCGGGCCCGCCGATCACGTGGCTTTCGTAGTACGTGTCCAGGTTGCGCTCGGGCATTCCGCCCCAGGCCGTGGGCCGTTCGTTGACGATCGGCAGGCCGTTGATGACGATGCCCTGGGCCACCGCCTCGTCGCGCGCGGCGATCACCGACCGGCCGTTGTTGTTGGTGCCGTCGCCCGAGACGTCGATCACCTTGCGCGCGCCATCGAACGGGCTTTCGCGCAGCAGCCGCACGCCGTAGTCGATGGCGCCGCTGATCGAGGTCCAGCGCTGGGTGGTGGGCGGCACGTCGGCCAGGCGCGCCACGAACTGGCGCGCGGCCTCGGCGCCGTCGATCAGCGTCCATTCGATCACCGTGCGCTGGTAGTGGGAGCCGGCCCATTCCATGTACGCCATGCCGATGCGCCCGTTCGGGCCGGTCTTGATGGCGTTGATCACCTTGGCGTTGGTGAAGGCGGCGTAATAGCCCTGGCGCTGCATCTGCGCCTCGACCGGGTCGATGCTGCCCGACACGTCGACCGCGATGACCAGCTCCAGGTCGACCTGGATCTTCTGCGCCTGGACCGCGGGCGCGGCGAAGGCTAAGGCCAGAAGCGCGAGCGCGCCCAACAGGCCAGCGATGATGCTGCGGATCGTCATGCCGGAACCCCACCCCTTGGATGGCGAGGGCGTCATGCTAGCGTGATTCGGCCTGCGCCGTCTCGGGGGCGGCAAAACCCCGGCGCCACTAGGCTTTGAGCGCCTTTTGCAGGAACCGGCCGCCCAGGACCAGGCCCTGCTCGTCGATGCCGTGCGGCAGGCCGGGACGGATATGGAGTTCGACCGAAAGCCCCGCCGCGTCGAGCGCCGCCTTGGCCGCCTTCGACGCCTGGACCGGCACCACCGGATCGGCGTCGCCGTGAACCAGCAGCACCGGCGGGCGCGACTTGAGTTCCGCCGCCAGCAGCTCGGCGCCGACCAGCGCGCCGGAGAAACCCACCACGCCGGCCACCGGCTTGTCGCGCCGCAGCGCGGTGAACAGCGACATCATCGTGCCCTGCGAGAACCCGACCAGCGCGAGATCGGCCTCGCCAAGCGCGAAGCGCTCGAGCTGCGCGTCGATGAACGCGTCGAGAATCGGCCGCGCCGCCTGCACCCCCGCCAGGATCGCGGCCGGCTCGCGGTCCTGCAGGCTGAACCACTGGAAGCCGTAGGGCGCCATGTCGCAGGGATAGGGCGCGTTGGGCGAAACGAACGCGGCCGCGGGCAAAGCCTTGGCCCAGTGCGGCGCCAGGCCGATCAGGTCGTTGCCGTCGGCACCCAGCCCGTGCAGCAGCAGCACCAGCTTTTGGGGCGCGCCGCCCCCGGCGGGCCCGAATTCCGGCCCTTCCAGATCGAACGGTCCTTTCATGGCGCGTTTCCCCCGCCGTGGCGCGCCGCTTCTAAACGAACCGGGAGCGCATTGCCAGCCGCCAGTGTTTCGGCGCGCCGAAGGGCTTGCAAAGGAGTATGGCAGTGCCATATACTCCTCGGGTGGAGATCGAGTTCGATCCCGCCAAGAACGCGGCGAATATCGTCAAGCATGGGATCGAATTGCGGTTCGGTGCGGAAGTTCTCGCGGACCCTTTCGTCGTTGTCCATGTCGACGGCCGGCGCGACTACGGAGAGATGCGATTCAAGGCGCTGGGCGCCGTCCGAGGCCGCGTCTATGCGCTCGTCTACACCGAGCGCGAACACGCACAGGCCGGGGTTGGCGAGGCGGGAATTATACGGCGTTTTCGAATGATCTCGGTGCGAAAGGCGAACGAAAATGAAACGACGGCCTATCGTCAGGCTACGGCGAGACGCTGACGGATCGTATTCGCGCATCCTGCCGAACGGCAGGACTCGGCGCTACGCAGCGCGCGACCCGGACTTTCGGAAGCTGGACGGGCTTTCGGATGCCGAGCTAACGGCGCGCGCCGAGGCCGATCCCGACAACCCGCCGTTCGACGAGGCGACGCTTCGGCGGATGGCGGTGGCTGGACGGGTAAAGGCGATACGCGTCAGGGCCAAATTGTCGCAAACCTCCTTTGCGCGCCGGTACGGCATTCCGGTGGGAACCCTGCGCGATTGGGAGTATGGGCGCCGCGCTCCCGACGCGGCCGCGCTCACGCTGTTGAGCGTGATCGACCGGGAGCCGAAGGCGGTGGCGCGGGCCGTGACCGGGCATCGCGCGGCGGCGACCCGGGCTTGACCGCCGGCATCGAGGTCACCCGCTTCGCGCCGAGTCCGACCGGGCATCTGCACCTGGGCCATGCCCATTCCGCGCTGTTCGCGGCCCGCGCGGCGGGAAACGCCGGGCGCTTCATCCTGCGCATCGAGGACATCGACCGCACGCGCTGCCGCCCGGAATTCACGGCGGCGATTCTGGAGGACCTGGCCTGGCTGGGGCTGCGATGGGAGCTTCCGGTCAGGCGCCAGTCCGAGCACATGGACGCGTACCGCGCGGCGCTGGAGAAACTGCGTGCGCGCGGGCTTCTGTATCCCTGCTTCTGTACCCGCGCGGAAATCAAGGCCGAGATCGCGCGGGCCGGCGAAGCGCCGCATGGCCCGGACAGCCCGCCATACCCAGGCACGTGCCGGGCGCTGAGCGATGCGGAGCGGGACCGGCGCATCGCGTCGGGCGCGGCGTATGCCCTGCGGCTGGACATGGCGCGGGCCGCGAGCGAAGCGGGCGCGTTGGAATGGACCGACCGCGCCCGGGGAACGCAGCGCGCCGCGCCGGAGAAATTCGGCGACGTGGTGCTGGCGCGCAAGGAGCTGCCGGCCTCCTATCACCTCGCGGTCGCGCTGGACGACGCGTTGCAGGGCATAACGCTGGTGACGCGCGGCGAAGACCTGTTCGCCGCCACGCATATCCACCGGCTGTTGCAGGCGCTGCTGGACCTGCCCACGCCCGCCTATCATCACCACGGGCTGATCCGCGACGAGGAAGGCAAGCGCCTGGCCAAGCGCGAGCAGGCGCCGACGATCCGTGCGCTCCGCGCCGAAGGCCGCACC
>JBQTIS010000036.1:0-9009 GCA_052387895.1 Rhodospirillales bacterium
ATGATATTCACGCGCCGGTTCATCTCCGCCTCGGGATTGGCCGGGTCCAGCGGCTCGCGCTCGCCCTTGCCGGCGAAGCTGAGGCGCTTGGGTTCGATGCCGTGGCGCGCGAGCAGGTACTCCATCGCGGCGATCGCCCGGCGCTCCGAAAGTTTCTGGTTGTACTCGTCGCTGCCCTTGCTGTCGGTGTGGCCCTCGAGCAGGAAGCGCTGGGTCTTGAGCCGGTTGGATTTCAGCGCCTGGCCCAGATTGTCCAGCACCTGCAGGCCCTGCGGCGTCAGCTTGTCGGAATTGAAGTCGAAATTGATGCTGAGCGCGATCGCGGCCGATGCCTGGACCGGCTGGGCCGGGGCGGCGCCGGCGGCCGCCGCCGGCGTGCCGGGCGAAGCGGGTTTCGGCGGCTGGTTGCCCAGCGTGATGCCGCGGAACTTGACGGTCGCGGCGGGCTGCTTGGGCGCCAGCGCGTCCTCCAGCTGCCCGGCCGAGGGCACGCCGTGCATGATTTGAAGCTCGGTCGCCGGAGCCGGGCCGGCGGCGAGCATGGCGACCGCCAAGGCGATCGTCGAAACGCGAACAGCATGAAAACGCATGGCACGCTCCGTATTCTGGACTTTCCCGTCCATCGAAAACCCCGCCCGGCCGCCGCCCGCCCAGGCGGGGCCGGGCCAGGGAACATCCTACGCTACTCCCTGACCGTGATCGGCATCGCCGCGGTCGCCACGCTGCCCTCGGGCACGCGCTTGAACAGGTCCAGCAGCGCGCCCGCCACCTGGGCCGACAGCACGGTGAAGCCGGGCTTGGCGATCTCGGGCGGCAACTGGGCGGTCGCATCCCTGTCGACCGCGAAGCACCGCACCTCGGCCGCGCCGGCCGGGCCGGTCAGCTGCATCGGCGCTTCCCAGGACGGGGACGGGATCGGCTGCGCGCCCGCGCCCACGCGCGCCGAGCTGTCGTACTGGCTCGGGAAGATCTTGGTCACCTCGCCGGCCACGTCCTTGTAGAAGCAATACACATAGGCGTCGCGGCTGGGCCGGACCGACAGCTTCAGCTCCTCGCCGATGCGATAGGCCCCTTGCGCGCGATCGCCGCCGATCTCGAGGTCGAACAGCCGCCCGGCCACGCCGCGCTCCAGGCTGTCGATCATCGCCGCGGCCTGGCTCTGGCAGCCCTTCTCGGCCATCCACAGGGCCACTTGGCCGGGGCTCGCGGTCTTGCGCTCCAACAGGTGCAGCGTGACCGAGGTGGCGGTGACGCCGTAGCGGATCTGGTAGGTGGCGCCGTTCTTCACCGGCACGCTGGCCGGCCACGGCACGTTGGCCTGCGACTTGGGCCAGGGCACGTTGGATTTCGGTCCGCTCGGCAGCATCTCGACCGTCACGCTGTCCACGCCGTGCGGGCCGCCGGCCAGCACCACGCCGCGCTCGGCCGCCACGCACCAATTGCCCGACTGCGCGGAGTCGACCGCCCAGGGGTCGATCATCCCGCCGCCGCTGAGCCCGATGCCCTTGCCGACGCCGCGGAACGCGCCGATGCGCCGCGGCGCGTCGGAGGACGAGCTCAGCGCCTCGCTCAGCCGGCCGATGATGCCCGAGGATTCGCCCGCTCCCGGCTCTCCGTTGAACGGCCCGCGCACGGTCATCACCTTGCCGGCCGCGTCCATCAGCACGACGCGCGTGCCGGTGGGCACCGAGATCGCCTGGCTGGGGGCGACGCGGTCGCCCTTCTTCAGGCCATCGGCGGTGGAGCTGATCACCACGAAGGCGGCGCCGGAGGGCGCGGGGGCGGCGCCCGGGGCCTGCGGCGCGCGCCCGCGCGCCGCGGCGGCGGCGGCTGCGGCGGCCGCGACGGCCTGCTTCGCGGCGGCGGCCTTGGCCTCGGCCGCGGTCTTTTCCGCCGCCGCCTTTTCGGCGGCGGCCTTGGCCTCGGCCATGGTCTTTTCCGCTGCCGCCTTTTCGGCGGCGGCCCGGTCGGCGGCGGCCCGATCGGCGGCCAGCTTCGCCTGCCGTTCGGCCTCGGCCTTGGCCTGCTCGGCCCTGGCCATTTCGGCCTTGGCGGCGGCCGCGGCCCGGTCGGCCTGCGCTTTCGCCTCGGCTAAAATCCTGGCGGCCTCGGCTTCGGCCTTGGCCTTCATCTCGCCGGCGGCCTTGCCGGCATCGGCCAGCTGCGCCGGGGTCCTTTTCAGTTCGTCCATGCGCGCCAGCGCCAGCTTGGCGAACATCCCGTCGGGATAGCGCTCGAGGTAGGTGCCCACCAGCGCTGCGTCGGCGCTGTCCTTGACCGCGGTCCAGTACACGATGTCCGAGGTGCGGTTCACCTCGTTGCGCAGCGCCGTGAAGGACATCAGCGACAGCGTGGCCGCGCCCGCCACCGCGAGCGCTACGCCGCCGATCAACAGTTTGGTTCGGATCGTCATGATAAACCTCGCAGTCTCGCGCGCCCGGGCGGGCGAGAAGGTTCGCACCCCGGATATGCTACGCCAACCATTGCCATGGCGTCATGCTGGCATGGACCCTCCCGTGAAGCTGTGGTCCAGGTCACTTCCCCTATGTGCCGGGGATCACAGGGGGATCGGCCGAAATCGCGCCGCCGGGGCGGCCTCCGCCCCGGGGCCGGCAAGGCCGCCCTGCCCAGGGTCGCGCCCGGCCGCCCGGCGTCCTATACTGGCACTGGTCGCAGCCCCGCTTCCCTGAAAGGCGTCCGGAGAGCCAAGCCCATGACCGCCAAGGTCGTCCCTTTGAGCAAGCCGTCCCAGCCGAACGACCTCGAGCCGTTCTGGATGCCCTTTACCGCCAACCGCCAGTTCAAGCGCATGCCGCGCATGCTGGTCTCGGCCGAGAACATGCACTACGTCGCCCAGGACGGCCGCAAGGTGCTGGACGCCACCGCGGGACTGTGGTGCGTCAACGCCGGCCATGGCCGCAAGAAGATCGTCGAGGCGGTGCAGCGCCAGGCGGCGAAGCTGGACTTCGCCCCCACCTTCCAGATGGGCCACCCCCTGCCGTTCGAGCTGGCCGGGCGGCTGGTCCAGTTCATGGACGGGCACTTCGATCACGTGTTCTTCACCAACTCGGGCTCGGAATCGGTCGACACGGCCTTGAAGATCGCCATCGCCTACCAGCGCGCCATCGGCCAGGGCACGCGCACGCGGCTGATCGGGCGCGAGCGCGGCTATCACGGCGTCGGCTTCGGCGGCATCTCGGTCGGCGGCATGGTCAAGAACCGGATGTATTTCGGCGGCCTGCTCAACGGCGTCGACCATATCTGCCACACCTACGACCGCGAGAAGCAGGCCTATTCCAAGGGCGAGCCGGACTGGGGCGCGCACCTGGCCGACGACCTGGAGCGGCTGGCGGCGCTGCACGACGCCTCGACCATCGCCGCGGTGATCGTCGAGCCGGTGGCCGGCTCGACCGGCGTGCTGGTCCCGCCCAAGGGGTATCTCAAGCGCCTGCGCGAGATCTGCGACAAGCACGGCATCCTTCTGATCTTCGACGAGGTGATCACCGGCTATGGCCGCCTGGGCAAGCCGTTCGCGGTCGATTTCTTCGGCGTGAAGCCCGACCTGATCACCACGGCCAAGGGGCTCACCAACGGCACCATCCCCATGGGGGCGGTGTTCGCGCGCAAGGGCATCTATGACGCCTTCATGGACGCGCCCGAGAACACGATCGAGCTGTTCCACGGCTACACCTATTCCGGCCATCCCGTGGCGGCGGCGGCGGGCATCGCCACGCTCGACGTCTACCAGGAAGAGGGGCTGTTCGAGCGCGCGGGCCAACTCGCGCCCTACTGGCGGGACGCGGTGCACGCGCTGAAGGGCGAGAAGCACGTGATCGACCTGCGCTCGCTCGGCCTGGTGGCGGGCATCGAGCTGGAGCCGCGGCCGGGCAAGCCCACGGCCCGCGCGTTCGAATCGTTCGTGAAGGCCTACGAGAAGGGCGTCTTGATCCGCGTCACCGGCGACATCATCGCCATGTCGCCGCCGCTGATCGTCGAGAAGCCCCAGATCGACCAGATGATCGACACCGTGCGCACGGTGCTGAAGGAAGTCGCGTAGAGCCATTCCGGCCGCCTTGCTTCATCCAGCGGGCGGCGGGCCCCGCAGGAGGAAGCCTAGATGAGCCGCGCTTTCGTCAAGGACCAGGACGACGCCTATTCCGAGCAGCTGCCGGACCGGCCCGACAGCGGCCAGCCCAACTACATCACTCCCCGGGGCCTGGAGGCGCTGAAGGCGCGTCTGAAGGCGATGGTCGAGGAGAAGGCCAAGCTGGGCGAGCAGGCGGCGGCGCTGAGGCCCGAGCTCGAGCGCGACATCCCGTGGCTCGAAAGCCGCATCGCCAAGGCGATCGTGCTCGAGCCGAAAAAGCAGAAGAACGACGAGGTGCAGTTCGGCGCCACCGTCGCGGTGGTGGACGAGAACGACGAGCGCCACCGCTTCTCGATCGTCGGCGAGGACGAGGCCGAGCCCGCCAAGGGCCGCATCTCGTGGCTGTCGCCGTTGGCCAAGGCGCTGCTCGGCGCCAGGGTGGGCGATACCGTCGTCTGGAAGCGCCCGGTGGGGGATTTGAGCGTCGAGATCGAGAAGATCGACTTCGGCGGGGCTTAGGCGCCGCCGCGCCACGCATTCATTGTCGTCATGGCCGGGCCCGGCCCCACTTCTGTCCGGTTTAGGTTTCAGTGCGGCCCGCGAAGGCCAGGATCGGATCGCCATCCGCCCGTATCGTCGCGGCGGGGACTCGCTTCAACCTCGCTCTCGATCGTCATGCGCGCCCCCGGACTCGATCCGGGGGTTGTCCCGCGCATCCACGTCGCGGCGGCGGCAAATCGCGGGCGAGAGGGTCGAGCCTTGGTTCGGAAAAGACCATCGCGGCCTGGCGACGCGGATCGCCGGGACACCGAGGGACGAAGGCCCGAGGCGGCGATGACGGTCTTCCATAACCGGGCGCTTTCTGCGCTTAACCGAACAGACGTGGGTCAAGCCCGGCCATGACAACCGTGTATGCATCGGTACCATTCGCTCGATGTCATCCCAACCCAAGGAGCTTCCGCATGAACCGTCTGCACAATCCCGCGGGCGTGCACGCGCCGCTCAGCAACTACGCCCACGGCGTCGAGGTCCCGGCCGGGGCGCGCTGGCTCCATGTCTCGGGCCAGATCGGCATGGCGCCGGACGGCAAAGTCGGCAAGAGCTTCGAGGAACAGGCGGAGATCGCCTGGCGGAACCTGCTGGCGGTCCTCGAATCGGCCGGCATGGGCCCGGGCGACCTGGTGAAGGTGACGACCTACCTGACGCGGCGCGAGGACATCAAGGCGAACCGCGCGGCGCGCGACAAGCACATGGCCGGCGTAAGGGCGGCCTCGACCATGGTGCTGATCGGCGGCCTGGCCATGCCCGAGCTGCTGATCGAGGTCGAGGCCCACGCCGCCAAGGCGTAAGGCGATTCGCGCGCGGCCCGCGTCGCGCCTCGCGGCGGCGGCCGGCGCCGCCGTCGTCTTGGCGCTGTCGGGGGCGGCGGGGTGGTGGCTGTGGCCGTCGCTCGCCGATCCTTGGGGCGATCCCCTGGGCCGACTGCCGGTGGCCGGCGGCCCGCCCAGCGTCGTGGACGAGCGGCTGGAGCGCGCCGAAGGCCGGCTGATCCGGCGGGTGGCGCTCGACGCCGGCCGGCTCGGCCGGGCCCGCCTGGCGATCAGCCTGCCCGATCCGCCGCCGGCGAATCGGCTGCCGGTATTGTTCATCATGGGGGGCCTCAGGACCGGCGAGGACGCCGTCCGCCATGTCGAGCGGCCGGGCATGAACGCGCTGGTCGCCTTCGGCTACCCGATCGAGCGGCGGGCCCGGCGCGGGTTAGGGCTGCTGCTGCGCGCGCCCGAGCTCAGGGCGCAAATCTTCGCCACGCCCGGCCTGGCCGCGGCGGCGCTGGGCTGGGTCAGGGCGCAGCCCTGGGCCGATCCCGGCCGGGTGACGCCGGTCGGCGTCAGCCTGGGGGCGCTGTTCATGCCGGCGGCGCTGCGCCTCGACCAGGCCAGCGGCGCCGCCGCTGGGCCCGCGGTGCTGGCCTATGGCGGCGCCGGGCTGGACCTGCTGGCGGCCCACTGGCTGGGCGTGTCGCGCCCGCTCGGCGCGCTGGCGGCGCTGGGGTTGAGGCCGGTCGATCCGGCGGCGCATCTGCCGCGAATCGGCGGCGAGTTCCTGGTGCTCGGCGGCGAGGGCGACGACGCGCTGGTGCCGGCCGAAGCCGCGCGCCGCTTTGCCGACCTGACGCCCGAGCCCAAGACGGCCAAGCGCCTGCCGGGCGGACATGTCGGCGGCGCCGGCGCGCCGACGCGCCGCGCCGTGGAAGAGGTGCGCGTCGGGCTGGCCGCGCGCGGCCTGGCGGCGCCGTGAGCGCGCCGCGCCGACCGATTTTCGGCGGCGCGCCCCGGCGAAACCGCAAAAAGCTCTTTACATGTTCGCGCAACGGCGTATATGGAAAAATCAAGTCGCACGCGCACGTGCCCCTGGCCCCGTTGGGTTATGCAACGACGTACCGCGTACTTCCCGTGCCGGCCGGGTAAAGGTCGGCGCACAAGAGGAGGTCACGATGTTGGTTGCTGCGCTTGGCGGGAGAACCCGCCACTACCCTGTACTGGCGGCGCTCTAAGCCGCCCCTTCCGCCAGCAAAACACCAGCCGCCCATGAACCGGAAGATCGCACGCTTCCTGGCCGAGCAGCGTCCGGCCACGCCCTGCCTCGTCTTCGACCTGGACGTGGTGGAGCAGAAATACCGCGAAATGGAAAAGGCGATGCCCGAGGCGCGCATCTATTACGCGGTCAAGGCCAACCCGTCGCCCGAGATCCTGAGGCTGCTGGTCAAGCTGGGATCGAGCTTCGACGTGGCCAGCCTCGCCGAGATCGAGCTGTGCCTGGCCGCCGGCGCCAAGCCGCAGGACCTGTCCTACGGCAACACCATCAAGAAGGAGCGCGACATCGCCGAGGCCCATGCCCGCGGCGTGCGCCTCTATGCCTTCGACAGCCAGGCGGAGCTGGAAAAGATCGCCCGCGCCGCCCCCGGCGCGCGCGTGTTCTGCCGCCTGTTGGCGGGCTCCGAGGGCGCGGACTGGCCCTTGAGCCGCAAGTTCGGCTGCGACTACGCCATGGCGCGCGAGCTGATGCTGAAGGCGCCCACCCTCGGCCTCGTGCCGTTCGGCCTGAGCTTCCATGTCGGCTCGCAGCAGCGCGACCCGACGCGCTGGGACCAGGCCGTGGCCGCCACGGCGGAGCTGTTCCGCGAGCTGGAGGCCCAGGGGGTCGAGCTCAAGATGATCAACCTGGGCGGCGGCTTTCCGGCGCGCTATCGCAGGCGCGTGCCGTCGATCGCCCGCTACGTGGAGCAGATCCGCGCGGCGCTGCGGCGGCATTTCGGCAACCGGCTGCCCGACACCGTGCTGGTCGAGCCCGGCCGCGGCATGGTGGGCGAAGCCGGCGTGGTCCACAGCGAGGTGGTGCTGATTTCCAGGAAATCGGCCCTGGACGACAAGCGCTGGGTGTACCTGGACATCGGCAAGTTCGGCGGCCTGGCCGAAACCATGGACGAAATGATCCAGTACCAGCTCGTCACCCCTTACGAGGGCGGGCCGAGCGGGCCGGTGGTGCTGGCGGGCCCGACCTGCGACAGCGTCGACGTGATGTACGAGAAGGCGGACTACAAGCTGCCGCTGGACCTGAAGATCGGCGACCGGGTGACGTTCTTAAGCGCCGGGGCCTATACCACGACCTACGCGTCCAACGGATTCAACGGCTTCGCGCCGCTGCGCGAGCACTATATCTGAGCGCCTCAAGCCCGGCGGCCGCTCAGCCCGCCGCGCCGTCCTCGCGGCTGAACAGCAGATTGAACACGTAGCGGGTGTCGATGAACTCGTCGTCGTTGAGCGGGCGCGTCGGCTGTCCGCCGCACAAATCGACGCTCGACAGATTGATCAACCGGCAGCCGTAGCCGCGCTGCTTGAACAGGGCGCGGATCGCCCGTTCGCTGCCCCCGGCCGCCGCCAGGGCGCCGCGGTTGATCTCGCACACCACGTGCCGCGGCCGGTCGCGCTCCAGCACCGCGGCGGCGCCGGCCAGCACCTGCGGCTCCCAGCCCTCGGCATCGATCTTGACCGCGCGGGCGTCTTTCAGCGCCCCGCCCCCGGCGATCTCGTCGAGCGTGGCGACGGCCACCTGCACGGTGCGGTGCGCCGCGCGTGACTTGGCGAAGCGCTTGTCGGCGGTCACGTTCCACAGCGCGGTTTCGCCTTCGTTGTCGTCGTTGATGTGCAGCGTGGCCACGTCGTTTTTGGCGCCCAGCGCGCAGTTGAAGGCGTGCACGTTGCCGTAGCCGTTGCCCACGATATTGGCGATCAGCATGCGGAAGGTCTCGGGGTTGGGCTCGAACGCGAACACCCGCCCGCCCGGCCCCACCAGCGCGCGCGCCAGCAACGAGTAATAGCCGACATGCGCGCCGACATCGACGAACACGTCGCCCGGGCGCAGCACCCCCACCAGCACCTGCGAGGTATGGGTCTCGTAGAACTTGCGGGCGCGCAGTTGCCTGAGGATGTTGGCCTGGGTCTGTTGCGCGGGGTCGAGCTGGATCGCCGTCTCGACGACCGTTCCGCCCGGTTCCTTGAAGCGCATCTTGGCCGTTTCGATCATGTTCGCGTTCCGGGCACGGGCCGCGGCAAAACGCCGTCCAGGCACGACGTTAGTTTAAGGCGCCCGCTAAGCCAAGCGGGCGGCATGAGCCGCCCGCAAAAGAAAAACCGGGCCGCAAGCGGCGGCCCCGGGGCGGCATGAGCCGCCCGCAAAAGAAAACCGGGCCGCAAGCGGCGGCCCCGGGGCGGCATCAGCCGCCCGCAAAGAAACACCGGGCCGCAAGCGGCGGCCCCGGGGCGGCATCAGCCGCCGAAAAGAAAACCGGGCCGCAAGCGGCGGCCCCGGGGCGGCATGAGCCGCCGAAAAGAAAACCGGGCCGCAAGCGGCGGCCCGGCCAG
>JBQTIS010000037.1:0-5608 GCA_052387895.1 Rhodospirillales bacterium
GGGTTTCCTCTGGAGTTTTCGCTTGACGGCAATCCTTCAGAATCGCGCCACCAAGTCAAGCGCGCGGCCGTCGCGGCGCACCACCAGCGGCAGCCAGGTGCCCGGCGCCTGGCGGCGCAGCACACGGCTCAGCGCGCCGGGGCTGGAAATCGCCTCGCCAGCCGCGGTCGTGACCACGTCGCCAACAGCAATTCCCGAAGCAGCGGCCACGCTGTTCGCCGCCACGTGGGAGACGCGCGCGCCCTCGGCATGCGGCTCCAGTCGTACGCCCAGGCGCAAGCGCAGCGGCGCGGGCAGTGGCGCCACGACAAACACGGCGTCGGCCACGCCCCTCTGCGGCGGCGCGCAATCGGGCCCGCCGGTCCAAGCCAGCAGCACGTGGGAGTCCTTGCGGCCGAGCGCCGCGAGCTGCGCCGGCACGCCGTCGCGGTGCTCCAGGTGGCCCCTGCCCATCACGCCGACCACCGGCCGGCCCTGGTTCGCCCGCGCGGCCCGGTCCAGCGCCTCGGCCATCGCCCGGTCCCACAGCAACTGCGCGTCGACGAAGCGCAGGAATTGGGGATCGTCCAAGGCCGGGCGCGTGGCCGAAGGCTTGTCCTGGAGCTGGCGGTAGGCCTCGGCCAGCCGGTCGAGATCGGCTGGCCGCGCCGATGCCGGATCGCCCACGCCCTCGCGGGCGTCCCGGGGCACGCGCGCCATGCCCTCGCGCCGCACCCGCACGGCCACGTCGCGATCGACATTCAGCGCCACCATGTTCACGCGGTTGGCGCGGGCGAAATGGAACAGCGGCATGTAGGCGGCGGGGTCGTGCCCCCACACCCGATCCCATTCCACGGCTTGCAGGAAGGCGCGCTCGTCGAGCTCGCCGGCGACCCAGCGGTCCAGGACGGGCTGCGCGCGGCGCGGAAACATCTCGAAGCCAAGCACCAGGTTCGGCCGCCGGCCGTGCAGCGCCGCGATGGTGTGCAACGCCCAGCGCTGGTGCTCGGCCTGCTCGTGGATCTCGCCCAAGAGCACGATCCGCCGGCCGGCGGCTTCGTCGATCACGTCCCCGGCGTTCAAGGGCCTGGTTTTGCCCGGCTCGATCCAAGTGCCCGGCGCCGGGCAGCCCGACGAATCGGCCGCGACAGCGGAAATTGCACTTGATGCTGCAAGCGCCGCCGCCAGAGCCGCGAAGCGAAGCCTCACAGGAACTCCGAGCGGATGTCGATCGTGGTTTCGACCCCCAGCCGATCGATCGTGCCGCCGATCCAGCGCGCGGCGCTTTCGCGCCCCAGGTCGCGCAAGTGGGTCAGGAACCTCCAATCCGGGTTCATCTTGCTGGCCACGCCGAAATCGGCCATCGGCCCGTCCGCTTGGATCATGTGGATCAGCATGCGCTTCATGCTGTTGTCGGTGATCTTGCCTTCGTCGATCAGGCGCGTGACGAAGGCGATCGCGCGCATCTCGCGCATCAGCGACGAATTGAAGGTGATCTCGTTCAGGCGGTTGACGATGTCGCGCGCGGTCTGCGGCACGCCGCGCCGCACGATAGGGTTGATGCGCACGATCACCACGTCGCGGCAGTCGCAGTGGTAGATCAGCGGATAAAGGGCCGGATTGCCCATGTAGCCGCCGTCCCAATAATGCTCGCCGTCGATCTCGACGGCGTGGAACAGTTGCGGCAGGCAGGCCGAGGCCAGGATCGCGTCGACGGTCACCTCGTGGTGGTCGAACACGCGGATCTTGCCGGACTCGACGTTAGTCGCCGAAACGAACAGCCGAACCGCGTCGCAGGCACGGATGCGCTCGATGTCCACGGTTTCGAACAGCAGGTCGCGCAGCGGGTTGAGGCCGAGCGGATTGAACTGGTAGGGCGACCAGATGCGGCTGGCCAGGTCGAACAGCAGGTGCTCGGGCGACCAGTCGCGGTTCCAGCCCCAGGCGAAGTTCTGCAGCCACTGCATCAGTGGCAGGGTCCTGGTGCCCGCCTCGCTGATCTTTTGCCAGAAAAGATGGAGCTGCTCGCGCGCCGCGTCAGGCCCGCCGGAAGCCAGGCCCTGCGCCATCAGCGCCGCGTTGATGGCCCCGGCTGAGGTGGCGCTGATGCCGTCGATCGCCAGCCGCCCGTCCTCCAGCAGCTTGTCGAGCACGCCCCAGGTGAACGCCCCGTGCGCGCCTCCGCCCTGCAGCGCCAGATTGATGGTCTTGACGCAGCCGCCGGCCCCGCGCGGCCAGACATAGCAGGACTGGCTTTCCGCCCCGCCATTGGCCGAATCCCGCCGATTGCGCGCCAAGGTTCCTCCATCTCTGGGCATGTGCGGCGGATGTGTGAACTGGGTTACAATCCCCCGGCCCAGGATCGCCGATCATAGGCGGTCGCCGGGCATTGGAGAATGCACCATGCGCCGATCAGTCCCAGCCGGCCTGGCGGCCGTTCTGGTCCTTTGCGCCGCCGTCGCCCTGGCGCAGGACTCCAAGCCCGCGCCTGCGGTCGCGGAGCCCGCCGCCGACGCCGCGCCGGTCTATGTGCCGCCCAAGCGCGGCGGGCCGGCGAACGTGGCCGCCGCGGCCACGCGCAGCGGCCTGACCGACGCGCTGAAGCTCAGGCTCCTGGCTCCCAACCATACCGGCCTGACCGTGGCCGAACAGCCAACTCTATATATGTACGCCGCCGAGCCCGGCGCGGTGCGGGTGCGGGTGATGCGCACGGCGAGCCTCAGCGACCCGCCGATCGCCACCGGGAGCGTGGAGGTGAAGGCCGCCCCCGCGATCGTCGCCGTGGCGCTGAAGGACCTGAAGGCCAATTTGCGTGCGGGCACCGAGTACGAGGTGGTGGTCAGCATGTACGACAGCGCCTCGGGCGCGGTGAAGGGCACCGACAGCGCCATGATTCAGCGCGTGGCCGCGCCAGCCGGGCTTGCCGCCCGGCCCAGCGACTCGCCGCTGGCGCGCGCGCGGGCCTATGCCTCGGCCGGCTTGTGGTTCGACGCGATAGGCGCGCTCGGCGAGGCGGCCGCCGCCCAGCCCGCGAGCCCGGGCCCGCGCGGCCATCGCGCCGCGCTGCTGGACCAGGCCGGCCTGAAGGCGCTGGCCGAGTTCGACCGCAAGGGGCCGGGCGGCTGAATCCCCGGCGTCCTCAAGCCTTTCCCGCCAAGCGGAAGATCGCCAGCATCCCGGCTCGGCCGCGCACCGGCGTATCCGCCCATTTCTCCAGCACGTAAGCAGGACCTATCAGCTCGGCGGTCGAGCCGCTGAGCAAGGTCCGGCACCAGCCGTCGCGCCCGCCGAAGTCGGCCTTTTCCTTGTCGAAGCTCTCCAGCCGCGCGGCGACGTTGGGCGTGTCGCCCAGCACGGTGTATTGCGAGCGCCGCGCGCTGCCGACCGTGCCCGCGACCATCGGCCCGGAATGGATGCCGACGCGGGTTTTCTGGAGCGGCAGGCCGTTGCGCGCATGCGCTTCGTTCAGCGCGGCGATCGCCGGGTTCATCGCCAGGGCGCATTCCACGGCGTGACGCGCGTTGACCGCCGCCGCCGCCATGTCCTCGCCGTCGGCGGGCGACCCGAACACCGCCAGAATGCCGTCGCCGGCGAACTTCTCGACCATGCCGCCGCGGTCGAGCACCAGGTCCGTCATGCGGTCCATGTACACGCCGACCCATTCCATCACCTGGGCGGGGTCGAGCTTTTCCGACGCGGCGCTAAATCCCGCCAGGTCGGACATCAGCACCGTGGCCTGGAAACGCAGCGGTCGCGGCCGCCCGCCGCTTAAGTACACGTCGCGCTGCTTCCACAACAGATCGGCCACGCCCGGATCGACGAAGCGCGCGAACATGCGCTGGAGCTGCGCCTTTTGGCGGAACTGAAGCATCAGGCGCCGCCCGGACACCGCGCCCAGCGCGCCGATCCAGCCCAGCGCGGGCGCCGCCGGCGGCAGCCACCAATCAGCCCACAGCGCCGCCGCCGCGGCCCCAGACAGAGCGAGCAGACCGCCGATCAGCGCCAGCGCGATCACAAGCGGCCCGGCGACGAATACGCCCGCGAGCCCGCCCAGCGCGCACCACCCGACTACCCATGCCGCCTCGACTCGCGGCGGCAACACGCGCGTCGGCACGGTCACGCCCTTGGCCTGGCGCAGCAGCTGCGCCAGCGCCGCCGCCTGCAGCTCGGGCCCGTAGATCAACTCGCGGCCGATCCAGGCCTCCGCGCCCGCGGACGCGCGGAAGAAATCCTTGGCGCTGGGCGCGACCACGCCGGCCAGCACGGCGCAATCGCGGAACAGCGCCGGATCCGCCGTGCCCGCCAGCACCTCGGAGATGGCGACGGCGGGGATGCGCGTCTGCCGCCGCCCGTAGTCCAAAAGGTATTGGTAGCCGCCGGCGTCAACCCCGGCATAGCCGCCGTCGTCGGTCTCGAGCGGGCGATAGGCGGCGCGGCCGAGCACCATGTGGTCGGGGTTGGCGGGGCTGGCCCGCGGCGCGATGCCGTCGGCGGCGAGATAAGTCGAGGCCAGGGTGAGCGCGAGGCTGGGCACGGTGTCGTTGCCGTCGTCGCGATAGAGCAGCCCGCGGCGCACCAGCGCGTCGGCGTCGAGCGGCATGTCGGCGGCGGCGGCGCGGCCGGTGCCGGCCAGCGCCGGCGGCGGCGGTACGCGGTTGCCCGAACTGTCGGCCACGAACATCGCACCGACCAGGCGGCGATCGAGCGCCAAAAGCGCCGCCAGCCGCTCGGTGCCGGGCGGGCGCGGTTGGTCGCGGTAGAGGTCGAGCCCCACCGCACGCGGACCGGCCGCCAGAACGCGCTCCAACAGTTCGGCCGCCGTTTCGTCGCTGAGCGGCCAGCCCAACGCCTTGATCGCCGGTTCGTCGATGGCGATCAACGTCACGCGCTTTTCCGGCCCCAGATCGGCGAAGATCGCCGCGCCCAGCCGGTCATAGGCCGCGAGCTCCAGGCTTTGCAGCCATCCCAATCGCGCCGCGCTCGCTACCGCCAGCGCCACGCCGACGGTCAGCCCACACGCCCACAGCGCCTCGCGCCACCGCAATCCGCGCGCGGCGCGGGCGTCCCCGGCGGTGTCTGTCATCGATTCTCCCTCTCCGGGTTAATCTTGAAACTCGCGGGTCAACGCGTCCATGTCGAGAACGGCGATGTTGCCGCGATCGACGCTCAACCACCCCGCCTCGACCCAGACGCGAAGCTGCTTGTTGATGCTTTCGCGCGACGTGCCCATCATCGCCGCCAGCTCGCGTTGCGGCAGCCGGAAATTGATGATGACGCCCCTATGCCACGGCCGCCCGTAAAGCGCGGCCAGGCGCACCAGGCGCTTGGCCAGGCGCTGGCGCAGCTCGAGGAACATGAAGTCCTCGGCCAATTCGCTGGTCCGACGCAGGCGCTCGCACAGCACGACCATCAGCCGAATGCACAGCTTGGCGTCGGCCTCGAGGAACGGGATGAAGTCGCGCCGGCGCAGCATCAGCGCCTCGGTTGCCTCGATCGCCACCGCATCGGCCGTGCGCGGCTTGCCGTCGAGCAGCGCGATCTCGCCGAACACCTGGCCGGCGCCGATCAGGTTGTAGATCAGTTCCTTGCCCTCGGCCGACATGATGCCGATGCGGATTTGGCCTTTCAG
>JBQTIS010000038.1:0-3799 GCA_052387895.1 Rhodospirillales bacterium
GCGCGAAAATCACCGCATCCCCAACCCGTTTATCCAGCAAGAACCGGACTTGACCATCGAAGGAATTCATCAACGGTAGGGAAAGATGGATTTTGTGTCTCCAAAACGCGACTCCGAGCGATCTTCGGGCCATGCCGATCGTAAGAGAACGGATGCGCCTAGTTCGCGAGTTTCGCGCAAAGAGCAAGCGCAAGAGCACGATGGAGATCATGGATTACCCTGAGCGGTATAACGTCGAAGTAGTACCCGACCGTTCTTTCCTTGTAATTCCCAAGGTCAGTTCCGAGCGCCGGGAATACATACCGATTGGATGGTTGGAGCCCCCTACGATCCCAAGCGATCTAGTATTTGTTCTTAAGGCTGCTGACCTATTGCATTTCGGCATTTTGACCAGCCGTATGCACATGGCCTGGCTGCGCCATATTGGAGGACGCCTAAAGAGCGACTATCGATACTCCATCGGTATCGTGTACAACCCGTTTCCCTGGCCGAACGCGACGGATGCACAAAAGAATCGAATACGCGCCTTGGCCCAGGCCGTGCTCGATGCGCGCGCCCAGTACCCTGGTGCTACGATGGCCGACCTATACGATGCCGACGTGATGAAAGCCGAGCTGCGCCGCGCCCATCGCGCCTTGGACGACGCGGTGGATAGGCTCTACCGTCCTTCGGCGTTCACCGGCGACCGCGAACGGGTGGAGCACTTGTTCGGATTGTATGAAAGGCTGGTAGTGCCCTTGGCGCCGGCCGCAAAGACACCACGCAAGACTCGGCCTAAAAAAAACCGGTTCTAGGGTGTCCCTACACGTCCAGCTTCACGCGTTCGGCGCTAAAGAGCACATGCAGCGTTCCGAGCATGTGTTATGATTGCATGTGTGTAAATTCGCACGCAATATATCGGGACGCGCAAATGAAACTCAAAGTGGTCATACACAAAGCAGAGGAAGGCGGGTTCTGGGGCGAAGTTCCGGCGTTGCCCGGCTGCGCCAGCCAGGGTGAGACCATCGAGGAGTTGATGGCGAACATCAAAGAAGCCATTGAAGGCTGCCTCAACACGCCATTGCCCGACGTCAAGACAAGATCAGGCGACCAAATCGTCGAGATTGCGGTGTGAAGCCGCTTTCCGGGCGCGCGCTGGCCCGCATCGTCGAAAACAACGGCTGGTCCTTACTCCGCATCCAAGGCAGCCATCACATCTACGGCAAACTTGGCAGCCCCGTGCGCCTCTCGATTCCAATTCACGGAAATCGTCCGTTGAAGACGGGCCTGCAACGGCACCTGTTGAAATTGGCAGGGATCGATACTGAAACGCTGGGCTAGATGACGCTCAAGCGTCCAGCTTCTCGCGTTCGGCCGCCTTCTTGATCGCCTTCTGCAGCTTCTCGAAGGCGCGCACTTCGATCTGGCGCACGCGCTCGCGCGAGATGCCGTATTTCCGGCTCAAATCCTCGAGCGTGGTCGGCTCGTCCTTCAGCCGGCGTTCCTGGATGATGAAGCGCTCGCGCGGGTTGAGCCCCTTCATCGCGTCGGCCAGAAGCCGCGTGCGCTGCTGCAGCTCGTCGCGGTCCGCCAGCTTGGTCTCCTGGCTTTCCGACGGATCGACCAGCCAGTCCTGCCATTCGCCCTCGCCGTCCTGGCGCACCGGCGCGTTCAGCGAATGATCGGGCGCGGCGAGACGGCGGTTCATCTGCACCACGTCGTCCTCGGTCACGTCCAGGCGCTTGGCGATCTTCTTGACGCTATCGGGCGGAAGGTCGCCCTCCTCCAGATGCTTCATCTGGCCCTTGATGCGCCGGAGGTTGAAGAACAGCTTTTTCTGCGCCGCGGTGGTGCCCATCTTCACCAGCGACCAGGAGTGCAGGATGTATTCCTGGATCGAGGCGCGGATCCACCACATCGCGTAGGTGGCAAGGCGGAAGCCGCGCTCCGGGTCGAAACGCTTGACCGCCTGCATCATTCCCACGTTGCCTTCCGAGATCAGCTCGCTGACCGGAAGCCCGTAGCCGCGATAGCCCATGGCGATCTTCGCCACCAAGCGCAGATGGCTGGTGACCAGCTTGTGCGCGGCCTCGGAATCGCCGTGCTCGCGCCAGCGCTTGGCCAGCACGTATTCCTCGTCCACCGTCAGCATCGGGAAGCGGCGGATTTCCTGCAGGTACCGGCTTAGGCCGCCCTCGCTGGAGACGGCGGGAAGCGTGGTCGTCGTCACCATCGCGGTCCCTCTCTTCTCGTCCCCTCGGCTACCCGGCGGTCCGGCCGGGGGTTCTCTCTCTCGATGTCCGCCCATATATATCCCACTAACGCAGTAAACTATAGCGCCCAGTCTAGGGTTTGTCTAAGGACTTAATTAGCATGTTGATATCGTTTGGAAGTATGCTTTTGAAATGAAGTTGCTGGCCGGTCCGGGGGTGGCGGAATCCTAGAACCGAGGCATGCAAGGCTTGGCGTCCCAGGACCAAGGCGGTCGTGGCCGCTGCCTCGCCGGCATGGGATTTTCGCCCGCGCCGGCCGGCATAGACCGGGTCGCCCACGAGCGGATGGCCGATTTCGGCGAGATGCACGCGCACCTGGTGGGTGCGGCCGGTGCCGAGCCGGCACTCGACCAGGCTGGCGATACCTTGGCCCAGCGTCTTTACCGTGCGATAGCGCGTCAGCGCCTTCTTGCCGCCGCGCGTTACCGCGGCCATGCGCTTGCGGTTGCGCGGGTCGCGTCCGATCGCGGCGGCGATCTCGCCCTGGGCCGGCCGCGGCACGCCCCAGACCACCGCGCTGTACAGCCGATCGACCGTGCGCTCGGCGAATTGTTTGCTGAGCGACGCGTGCGCCAGGTCGTTCTTCGCCGCCACCAGCAAGCCGCTGGTGTCCTTGTCCAGGCGGTGCACGATGCCCGGCCGCTTGACGCCGCCGACGCCCGCCAGCGTGTCCCCGCAATGCGCCAGGAGCGCGTTGACCAGCGTCGCCTCGGGATTGCCGGGCGCGGGATGCACCACCATGCCCGCTTGTTTGTCGATCACGATCAGGTCTTCGTCCTCGTACACCACGGCAAGCGGAAGCGCCTGCGGGCGCGGAGCCGCCGGAGCAGAGTCGGGAACGAAGATGGCGAAACTTTGGCCAGGTTTGACCCTCAGCGAGGGGTCCTTTATCGTCGCCCGCGCGACGGCTTCGGCGCCCGCGGCGGCGACGTTGCCGGACTGGATCAGCACCTTGACGCGGCTGCGCGACAGCGCCGGCAGGCGTTCGGCGATGAAACGGTCCAGCCGCTTGCCCGCGTCGGCCCGGAATGCGGCGACGGGGTGGCGGGCGCCGCCGCCAGTATCCTTCCCAGCCATCGTTTCCTGGATTCCCTTCCCGACGGAGACTGACCGGAACCATGCTGACGCTCAAGACCATAGTAGGCGTGCTGACCGTCCTGCTGGTGGCCGGCTTCGGCGCGCTGGTGGGAGGCTTGCTGATGCAGGGCAAGCAGCGGCCGGAAAGCGCGCTCGCCGGCGCCGAGCTGACGCTGCCCAAGGACGCCCGGATCGTCGAGACCACGCAAAGCGGCGACCGGCTGGTGCTGCGCGCGTCCACACCCGACGGGCAGGAACGGCTTCATGTCATCGACCTGAACAACGGCAAGCTGATCGGCACGATCGCGCTGAAACGCGCGCCATAGGAGCTAGGGCGGCATGGCCGCGAATTTCCGCAGCGACAACGTCACCGGCGCGCATCCCGCGATCCTGAAGGCATTGGCCCAAGCCAACGCCGGCCCCGCCATGCCCTATGGCAACGACGAAATCACCAAGCGCCTGCAGGCGCG
>JBQTIS010000039.1:0-5632 GCA_052387895.1 Rhodospirillales bacterium
GACGAACGCCGCCTCGCCGTGGCGGAACGGACTGGAGCAGCGCGCCGCGGCGAGAATCGCGCCTTGATCGAGCAGCGTCCACGACCCCAGCGGCGCCGTCGGCGGCGGCGCGGGGAACGCCAGCGGCTTCGGCCTGACCGGCGGCAACCGGGCCTGGATCAGCGCGGCGCGCCGGTGCAGACGGAAATCGTACAGCGCCCAGTTGCGCTGGACCGCGCGCAGCCGCTTGGCGGCGTCGCCGATCGAGGCGACCGCGATGCGCTTGGCGTCGAACCACACGTTCTGCGCCCAGGGCGCCGGCACGGGCGGTCCTTCGGTCACGGCCAGGCGCCCATGCAGCGCCGGCGCCGCGTGTCCGCCCGCGCGCAAATCCGAAAGCAGCTGGTCGAGATAGCCGTCGGCCGCGAGATAGGCCGTGAGCGCGCTTTCCTGGCTCACGCGACGGCGATCAATGCCGCGGCCACGCGGCGCTCTTCCGCGGCCAGGACGTTGTAGGTGCGGCAAGCCGCGCCCGTGTCCATCGGCTCGACCGCCACGCCGATCGCCTTCAGCCGCAGGCGCAGCGCGGCCGGTACGGGCAAGAGCCGCGCGCCGCAGCCCAGCAGCAGCAGCTCCACCGGCGCCGACCCGGCCCCGGCAGCCGCGGCGACCGCTTGCGCCAGAGCCTCGATGTCGATCCGGTCATGCGCCTGGACCGGCCAGGCGACGGTTCGCTCGCGGAACACCAGCACCGAACCCTCGTGCCGCACGCCCGATACGCGGAATCCGTTGCCGCGATACGACTCGATGACCTGAAGCCGGGGCGCGGGCGCCGTCATTTCCCGCCGACTCTCGGCGCCGGTCAGCTTTTCTTGCCCGGGGCCGATTTGGCCGGCATCGTGTATTTCGGCTTGCCCAGGGCCGTGGCCAGCATCGCGTCGGTGGCCTGCTTGGGCGCGGCCGGGGCAGAACCGGCCGCGGCCGAGGCCTGCGCCGGAGCCGCCTGGCCGTGCGACCGCCCGCGCAGCGACAGATACCACTCCAACGGCGACGCGACGTAGATCGTCGAATAGGTGCCGACCACGACGCCCCACAGCATCGCCACGCTGAACCCGAACAGCACCGGCCCGCCGAACAGCACCAGGGGCAGGGTCGCCAGCAACACCAGGCCGTTGGTCATGATCGTGCGCGCCATCGTCTGGTTGACGGACAGGTTGATCAGCGCGCGGAAATCCATCTGCTTGTACTTGCGCCCGTTCTCGCGGATGCGGTCGTCGATCACCACCGTGTCGTTGATCGAGAAGCCCGCGATCGTCACCACGGCGGCCAGCACGTTGAGGTCGAACTGCAGGCCGGATACCGAGAACAGGCCCACGGTGGTCAGGCAGTCGTGCAGGATCGCGACCACGCCCGACAGTCCCGCGCGCCAGCCGAAGCGCAAGGCCATGTAGCCCATGATGCCGAGCAGCGACAGCGTCACCGCCAGGATGCCGGCGCGGACCAGCTCGGCGCCGACCTTGGGTCCGACGAACTCGACCCGGCGGTAATCCACACCCTCACCCAGGGCTGCGCGGATGCTTTGGATCGCCTTCAGCTCGGCCTGCTCGCCGCCGGCCTGGCGCTCGACGCGGACCAGCAGGTCGCGGTCGCCGCCGAATTCCTGCAGCGCGATGTCGCCGAGATTGAGAGCATTGAGCTTGGCGCGGGTGGCGGCCAGGTCCACCTTCGTTGGCATGCGCGCCTCGATCAGGATTCCGCCCGCAAAATCGACGCCGTAATTCAGGCCGCGGGTCGCCAGGGAAACGACCGACACCGCGCACAGGACGATAGACAGCACGAAGCAGGCCTTGTGGAAGCGGAAATAGTCCAGCTTCGGGACCGCCTTGAGGATCTGCACCGGCTTGAAAAACCGCATCGCCCGCTCCCGCGCCTAGATCGGCAATACCTTGGGCCGGCGCCACTGCAGCCACAGCGACACCAGCATCCGCGTCAGGCTGACGGCGGTGAACATCGAGCAAATGATCGCGATCGACAGCGTCACCGCGAAGCCGCGCACCGGTCCAGAACCGAAGGCATAGAGGAACGCGCCCGCGATCAGGGTGGTGAGGTTCGAGTCGAGGATGGTGACGAACGCGCGCTGGAACGCCTGGTCGGCGGCGGGAAACGGCGAGCGGCCCAGCCGCTGCTCCTCGCGCATGCGCTCATAGATCAGCACGTTGGCGTCCACCGCCATGGCCAAGCCCAGCACCATGCCGGCGATGCCCGGCAGCGTGAGCGTGCCGCCCAACAGCGACATGATCGAGACGGTGAAGATCAGGTTCAGCATCAGCGCCAGGTTGGCGATGACGCCGAACAGGCCGTATCCGACGACCATCAGCACCGCGATTAGGATGTAGCCGACCAGGCAGGCGATCGCGCCGGCGCGGATCGAGTCGGCGCCCAGATCGGCGCCGACCGAGCGCTCCTCCAGAATCTTCAGCGGCGCGGGCAAAGCGCCGGCGCGCAGCAGCAGCGCCAAGTCGTTGGCCGACTGCGTGGAGAAACTGCCGGTGATGATGCCGGAGCCGGCCAGGATGGCGGTGAGGATGCGCGGCGCGCTGATCACACGGTTGTCCAGCACGATCGCGAACAGCTTGCCGACGTTGTCGCGGGTGGCGTTGCCGAAGGACCGCGCGCCCACGCTGTCGAACTTGAAGCTGACGGCCGGCCGGCCGTTCTCGTCGAAGGTCGCGCGTGCGTCCACCAGACTCTCGCCGCTGACCATGATGCGCTTGCGCACCACGATCTCGCTCGGGCCTCCGCCCAGGCGGTCCTCCAGCGGCAGCAGATCCGAGCCGGCTGGCAAGCGCCCCTGCTTGGCGTCCTCGACGCTGACCTCTTCGTCCACGAAGCGGAAGGTCAGCTTGGCGGTCTTGCCCAACAGGGCCTTCACGCGCTCGGGATCGCGCACGCCGGGAAGCTGGACCAGGATACGGTCCTCGCCCTGGCGCTGGATGGTCGGCTCCTTGGTGCCCATCTCATCGACGCGCCGGCGCACGATCTCGATCGACTGCTCGATCGCCGATTTGCGTCGATTGTCCAATTCCTCTTTCTTGAAGCCGACGCGGATCAGGTCGCCCTCGACCGTGGTTTCGGTGTCGGGCTCGGCCTCGCGGATGTCCTTGCGAAGCTGGTCGGCCTTGGACGGGTCCTGCAGCCGGAACGCCACCAAGCCGCCCTCGATGCCGAGGCCCGTGTAGCGCAGGTTGCGGTCCTTGCGCAGCACGTTGCGCACGCCGTCGAGCAGCGAGTTCACCCGCTCGCGCACCACCGCCTGCGTGTCGACCTCGAGCAGCAGGTGCGAGCCGCCCTGCAGGTCGAGGCCCAGCGTGATCTGCTTGTTGGGACCCCAGGACGGCAGGCGCTGGGCCGACTCCTCCGACAGCAGGCTCGGCAGGGCGTAGACGACGCCGAGCACGCAGATCGCGACGATGATCAGGATCTTCCAGGGTTGGAAATGGATCATGGCGCCGGGCTTGGCGGCCTGCCGGTGCGGACGGCGCTATTTCTTGCCGCCCAGGCCCAGGCCGCCCAACAGGCCGGCGAGGCCCGACGGCTTCTGCTCGGGCTTGGCCGCGCCGCCGGATCCGCCGCCCGCGCTTTGAGCCGCCACGGGCTCGGTCTTGGACAGCACCTCGGCGATCGTGCCGCGCGCCACGCGCACGCGCACGCCCTCGGCGATCTCGACGATCAGCTCGCCGTCGGAGACCACCTTGGTCACGGTGCCGATGATGCCGCCGCCGGTCAGCACCCGGTCGTTGCGCCGGACGGCGGCGAGCATGGCGCGGTGCGCCTTCATCTTGGTCTGCTGCGGGCGGATCAGCAGGAAGTAGAACACGACGAAGATCAACAGCAGCGGCGCCAGCGACATGAGGTCGAATCCGACGCCGGCTCCGCCGGCTGCCTGGGCATAAGCCGGGCTAATCCACATCAGGGTCTATCCTTCTGATTTGAGGGTCGTTCCGGGCGGCGGACTATAACGGCTCAAGCCAGGATTGCAAACCCGCGCGGGCCCGGCGCGGCGCTTCAACGCGCCGCGGCAAGCCGTTGCAAACCGGAGGCTTTCCCGGTCCGCTTGGCGGCTAGCGCCAGCGATGAACCAGCCACCAGAAACTCGTGGCCGTCAACCCGCCGACGAGGCCGAAATAGAGGAAATCGAGCGGCCGGCCGCGCGTCAGGCCGGCGAGCAGTCCCAGCGCCAGTCCCGCGCCCGCGTAGGGCGCCGGTCCGGTCCAGCCGCGCTTGACGAACAAGAGATGCAGCGGCGCGCCCACGGCCCAGGTCGCCGGCAACGCCATGAAGAAGCCGAACATCGTGTAGATCCAGGCTCCGCCCAGGGCCAGCATCACCGCCTCGCCCAGCGTCTGGTCAGCGGGCCGATCGGCGATGTTCGCCGCCAGGCCGAAAGCGGCGCTCGCCGCCAGCAGGCCGACGAACGGCGCGGCCAGCGCGGCCAGCACGGTGCGGCCGACGGGCCGTTGCTGCGGCCGCCGCCGGGAAGCATCGGAATTGCCGCTCGTCATGGCGCACTGTATCACGGCAAGACCTCCGGCGTTTGCCCGGCCCGCCCGCATTTGCTAGCTTCCGCGCCCGCCGCAGGGGACAAGCAGCGACATGGCCAAGCCGCGCAAGCCGGCCAGCACGACGACGGGCGACGGCGCCGATCTGGCGCCGCTGCTCAAGCGCGTGGCCGACGCGCTGGAGCGGCTGTCGCCGAAGCCGCCCGCGGCGGCCGGCATCGACGACGCCGACGCGTTCGTGTGGCACGCCGAGGCCGCGCGGCTCGACCCGGTGCGCGCGATCAACCGCGTGGACGTGGCGCTGCTGAAGGGCATCGAGCGCCAGCGCGACACGCTGATGGACAACACGCGGCGCTTCGCCCGCGGGCTGCCGGCCAACAACGCGCGGTTGTGGGGCGCGCGCGGCATGGGCAAGAGCTCGCTGGTCAAGGCGGTGCACGCCGCGATCAACGCCGAGTTCAAGGGGCAGCTTGCGCTGGTGGAGATCCACCGCGAGGATATCCCCTCCCTGCCCCTGCTGCTGCGCAGCTTACGCGGCCACGACCGGCGCGCGATCATCTTCTGCGACGATTTGAGCTTCGACGGCCAGGACGCTAGCTACAAGTCGCTGAAGGCGGTGCTGGAGGGCGGCGTCGAGGGCCGGCCCGAGAACGTGATCTTCTACGCCACGTCCAACCGCCGGCACCTGATGCCGCGCGACATGATCGATAACGAGCGATCAACCGCCATCAACCCCGGCGAGGCGGTGGAGGAGAAAGTGTCGCTCAGCGACCGCTTCGGCCTGTGGCTGGGCTTCCACCACTGCGACCAGGACACGTATTTCGCGATGATCGAGGGCTACGCCAAGCGCCTCGGACTCGACGTGCCGGTCGACCAGCTTCGCGCCGAGGCGATCGAATGGTCGGTCACGCGCGGCGCCCGCTCCGGCCGCGTCGCCTGGCAGTTCATCCAGGACCTGGCCGGAAGGCTGGGCAAGAAGCTGGAAGCCTCGTAGCCGCCCTATCGCGCCGCCCCCAGCTGCGCGGTGCGCGCCGGCGCGCCGGCGAGCTGCGTTTCCGGGTCGACCGGCTGCTTGCCCTGGCGGATCTCGAAAT
>JBQTIS010000040.1:0-3032 GCA_052387895.1 Rhodospirillales bacterium
CCATGTACGTCGTTTTGGCGCGGCGCGAGGAGCGCGAGGCGCGCGCCGGCTTCGGCGCGGCATACGACCGCTACGCGGCGGCGGTGCCGGGTTGGCTTCCCCTGCCGGGCCGGCGGGTGGGTTCCGCCTAGACCGTCTTTCGGCCCGGCAGGCTGACCAGCGCGATGCCGGTCAGCACCGCCGCCAGGTCCGCCACCAGCGCCGGGGTGATCGGCTCGTCCAAGAAAACCGCTCCCAGCAGCATGGCCGAGACCGGGTTCAGCCCAACCGCGACCGCCACGCGCGTGGGCGAGGTGCGCGCGAGCGCGTGGTTCCACAGCACGAAGGTCAAGGCCCCGCCGAACACGCCGAGATAGACCAGCGCCCACCAGGTCGCGGGCGGCGCCGCGGGCAGCAATCCGCCGCCGGCCGCGATCAGCGCCAGCGCCAGGACGCCCGCGCCCAGCAGCGAGCCCCCGGCGGTGAACAGCAGGGCGGGGACGCGTTGCAGATAGACGCGCGCGGCGACGTTGAAGCACGCGCCGAAGAAGCCGGTCGCCGCCATCAGCAGGTCGCCGCGCCAGGCCTGGTCCGGGACCGCCGCGCCGAGGGACTGCCACAGCGCCAGCGTCACCCCGGCGAAGGCGAGCGCGACGCCCAAGAGCTTGCGCGGCGTCAGCCGCTCGACCCTCAGCGCCGCGGCCAACAGCATGGTCTGGATCGGCATGGTGGCCAGCGCCAGCCCGCCGCGCGCCGCCGTGGTGTGGACCAGCGCCTGGGTGAACAGCAGCGGGAACAGCACGAAAAAAACCAGGGCCAGCAGCGCGATCATCGGCCAGTTGCGCCGTCCGCGCGGCAGGCGCAGCACGAACAGCAACGGCAGCAGACACAGCGCGCAGATGCCGTAGCGGATCGTCGCCACCGCCAGCGGATCGACGTCGTGCACGGCAAGGCGCGTGAACGCCACCGCCGAGCCGCCGAGCAGCGCGGAGACCGAGGCCGACGCCATGCCGACGAGTCTCGATCGGTCCATCGGTCCGATTCCTAGCCGCCCCGCGCCGGACGGCGCCAACGGCATTCGGCGATGGGTTCCATGCGCGGACCGGCCGGGCGCGAACGCGCGCCGGCGGCCCGGCTGGGGGCGTCACGAATTGTCGCGCAAGAATTCGAGGTTCAACGGCACGGGCTCGCCCAGCCACATCGCATGGGCGGTGTGGTCGGCCAGGTCGTCGCCGGTTTCGGGATGCACCAGCACGCTCAAGCCCGCGCGGTTCAGCATCAGCCAGGGCACCAGCCGCGCGAACTCGGCCACGGGGAAGGCGACCTGGTACATGGCGACGGGGTGGGGCCCGACCGGCCGGTCGTGCATGCGGCCGAGCTGGACCCGGAATCCCGCGCCGATCGCCGCGCGCAGGCTTTCGGCCAGCCCGCGCGTCGTGGCCGGGTCGTAATAGACATGGGCGTGATAGCCGGCAATGCGCGTGGAGTCGGGCCGGCCGGGAGTCGCCATGGTCATGCCCAGACCGTAGCGCAAGGACCGAGGAGGGCAAGGACCGGCGGCCCGGTCCGGCCCCGCCTATTGGGGCATCCGATTGTCGCATAATGTATATTATGGGAAATTATGATTAAAGGTCCAAGGGAAGCGGTTAGCGACGATTCTACAAGCGAACCGTCAGTTTCGCGGCGCAGCGCGCCGCTTGAGCCGCCCGCCCCGTCGAGCGCGC
Source organism: Rhodospirillales bacterium (assembly GCA_052387895.1). Taxonomy (GTDB): domain Bacteria; phylum Pseudomonadota; class Alphaproteobacteria; order JAEULC01; family JAEULC01; genus JAEULC01. The sequence continues at coordinate 1,704 of JBQTIS010000040.1, forward strand.
CACCGCATCACACCTCGACCACGAGTCCGTCATAACCCGGCTCGACGCCGGGCGGGCATTTCGCCAGCGCCTTGCGGTAGTCCATGGCGTGGTTCATGTGCGTCAGCACCGTGCGCCGGGGCTTGAGACGCGCGACCCAATCCAGCACCCGGTCGAAATGCGCGTGGCTGGGATGCGCCTCCCAGCGCAGGCAATCCACCACCCACAGCTTCAATCCCGCCAGCTTGGCCAGCGCGTCTTCGGACAGGCCCCAGACGTCGGTCGAATAGGCCGCGTCGGCGAAGCGGTAGCCGGTGCTGACGCCGCCGAAGCCGTGGTCCTGCTCGAACCAGGTCACGGGAATCCCGCCGATCTCGAACCGAGGCTGGTCCACCGGCATGGGCGTCAGCGCCGGCCGGTAGATATAGGGATCGTTGCCGCCGGGCAGCGGCTGGAACACGTAGCCGAAGCGCCGTTCGATCTCGGCCAGGGTCTCGGGCCTCGCATAGGCCGGCAGCGCGGCCTTCATGCGGTAGTTGAGCGCGCGCAGATCGTCGATGCCGTGGACGTGGTCGGCGTGGGAATGGGTGTAGACCACGGCGGTCAGCCGGTCGACCTTGGCGGCCAATAGCTGCTCGCGCAGGTCGGGCGAGGTGTCGACCAGGATGCGCGTATCGTCCTGTTCCACCAGGATCGACACGCGCCGGCGGCGGTTCTTGGGCTCGCTGGGGTCGCAGTCGCCCCAGTAGTTTCCGACCACCGGCACGCCGCCCGATCCGCCGCAGCCCAGGACGGTGACGCGCATCAAGCCGGCCTTGGGACCTTGGAAAACAGGCGGAAGAAATTCTCGCCCGTGCGCGCGACGAATTCGGCCGTATCCATGCCGCGAAGCCCCGCGACCGCGGCGGCGGTGTGCGCCACGAAGGCCGGCTCGTTGCGTTTTCCCCGCATGGGCATGGGCGCCAGGTAGGGGGCGTCGGTTTCGACCAGAAGCCGGTCCAGCGGCACGGCCCGGGCGGTTTCGCGCAGCGCCTCGGCCTTCTTGAAGGTCACGATCCCCGACAGCGAGATGTAAAGCCCCAATTCCAACGCCTTTTCAGCCAGTTGCCGCGACGAGCTGAAGCAATGCAGCACCCCGGGGAAGGCCCCCTTCCCCATTTCCTCGGCCAGGATTTGCGCCATGTCGTCGTCCGCGTCGCGCGTGTGAACGACGAGCGGCAGGCCGGCCGCGCGCGCGGCGGCGAGATGGGCCCGGAAGCTCGCCGGCTGCCGGTCCTTCGGGCGGCGGTTGGAGGAGGAGGCGAGGCCGGTCTCGCCGATGCCCGCGCCCGTGGGCTGCTTGGCGGGCTC
>JBQTIS010000041.1:0-5835 GCA_052387895.1 Rhodospirillales bacterium
CGCGCGATGGTGCCGAGGTTCTGGACCAGCTCGTCGCGGCTCATGCCGATGCCGTTGTCCGTCACCGATATGGTGCGCGCCTTCCGGTCCACCTCGATCCTGACCTTGTAGACCGGGTCGTCGGCCGCCAGCTCGGGCCTGGTCAGCGCCAGATAGCGCAGCCGGTCGCAGGCGTCCGACGCGTTCGAGATCAATTCGCGCAGGAAGATGTCCTTGTCGCTGTACAGCGAGTGGACGACGATATCGAGCAGCCGCCCCACCTCGGCCTGGAATTGCAGCTTTTCTTCGGCCATGTCTCCGTCTCCAGCGGCCCCGTCTCCAGCGGCCCCGTCTCCGCTTCGGGCTTTGGGCAAGGCCCTATATGGTACGGGGGCATGCCGGAGCAAGCCCCGCCTTGACCCGCCCCGCCCCGACGCCCGACGCGCTGGCCCGGGCCCGCGCCGCCATGGTCGAGGTCGTGGCCGAGGAAGTGTTGTGGACCAACCGCTTTCTCGGCAAGACCGCGCTCGACCCTGGCGTGATCGAGGCGATGGGCGCCGTGCCGCGCGAGGAGTTCGTGCCGGCCGAGCTGGCCGAATTCGCCTACGACAACCGCCCGCTGCCGATCGGCCAGGGCCAGACCATCTCGCAGCCCTATATCGTGGCGGTCATGACCGACCTGCTCGGGCCCCGGCCCGGCCACCGCGTGCTGGAGGTGGGCACGGGCTGCGGCTACCAGGCGGCCGTGCTGGCGCGGCTGGTGGCCCAGGTCTATTCGGTCGAAACCGTGCCCGAGCTGGCCGAGCAGGCGGCCGAGCGGTTGAAGCGCTTGGGTATCGCCAATGTCCTGGTGCGCCAGGGCGACGGCAACAAGGGCTGGCCCGAGCACGCGCCCTATGACGGCGTCATCGTCACCGCCGCCGCGCCCGGCGTGCCCCCGGCCCTGGTCCAGCAGCTCGGCCCCGGCGGCAGGCTGGTGATCCCCCTGGGCCCGCGCGGCGGCGAGCAGGATTTGGTGGTGATCCGCAAGGAGGCCGACGGCGCGCTCGACCGCCGCGTCGTGCTGCCCGTAGCCTTCGTGCCGCTGGTGAAGGGGTAATTCGTCAACCCGCATTGCGTGCAGAATCAGAGAAATTGTTCTTGATTTGTTCAAGAGGGTCGTATATAAATACTTCGTTGTTTCTGCACTGGGTTTTTATCCTCATTGACTGCTAGGTGCGGTAATGACTGATGATGTACAAATCATGTCCCGCATGACCATCTCACGCCAGCAGAGAATTCTCCAAGGGTTGAGCTTCGGCAAGGCGGGCGGGGGAAGTATTGCAAGCAATGGGCGAGTTGTCCGGTCGGGTGATCTTCTAGATCCACCAGCAGAACCGAGTGGACGAACAACCGAGTCACATGCAATAGCGCCTCAAAGGCTCGGGCGAGAGCCAGCACCACTCGTTTCTAGAAAAAATGGCAGGAGGCGAATTGCGTTCGGATGGTATGGCGGTAAGTACAGCCATCTGGATTGGCTCTTACCCCTACTTCCGCGGACCAATCAATACTGTGAGCCATTTGCTGGATCGGCGGCAGTTCTCTTAAATCGCGTTCCATCTGAGGTCGAAACCTACAACGATTTGGACGGCGAGGTCGTTAACTTTTTTCAAATTCTACGCAAGCACTCTAACGAATTTATTCATGCATTGAGGAACACGCCATTTTTACGCTGGATACCCCGCATCGACGCGCGGTAAAGCAACTTGACATATGGGATGCGATGGCCCGCGTTGTCGATCGCGCCCAGACAATACGCGGGTATGCAGTGAAAGCTTTCCAGCAAGTACTCACAGAACTTGCCAGAAAATCCCGCGACCTTGCGGTGGAGTATTTGCCACCAAATAGGTTGCCAGTTGAAGCTGTTCTCGATGTGATTGATCAGATGCTTGCGAAGGGAAGCGGTGGCGCAGCTGCTCAGGCCATCGTTGCAGGCCTTCTGTCGACTGTTGGACGACGATTTGCACTTTGGCAAGAGGTTGTAACGCATCATGTGAACGTTGCGGATTCGGCATCGGAGTTTCCTGCGGACGTTTCTTGCAGTACAGGCGGGCAGATCAGGCTGGTATGTGAAGTGAAGGATAGGCGCATCAAACTTGATGAGATCGATCAAGACCTAATTAAATTTCGCGGCAAGAAAATCGATGAGGCGCTTTTCCTCGTGAGAGATGGGGTCGGAGGAGGCGAGGCAAGAGATATTCTTCGCAAACACTTCGCAAGCGGAATTGACGGGCACGTTCTCGATATCAAGCAATTCGCGCGGCCATTGCTTTTCCTGTTAGGCGTAAACGGTCGGCATGAGTTTCTTAAGGAAACTGGCTCCATGCTGGATAAGATGAAGGCCCCATTGCCCTTGCGACGGTCATGGGCTGAAATCTTAAAGGGTGCTTCCCCATAATGGTCTAAGTTGACGGGTGTAACGCAATGCAGAAGTGTATGTTGCTCATACATCCCGGTGAAATTCTGCTGGAGGACGTCATCAAGCCGCTCGGCATGACGGTGCATGGTTTTGCCCGGGTGTTGCGCGTACCGGCGACCCGGATGAGCGAAATCGTGCATGGCAGGCGCGCGGTCACCGCCGACACGGCGCTGCGCCTGGCCCGCTATCTGGGTACCACGGCGCAATTCTGGACCAATCTCCAGGCGGCCTACGACCTCAAGGTCGCCGAAGCGGAATCGGGCGCCGCCATCGCCCGCGACGTGCTGCCGCGCGACGCGGCTTGAGGCTGCTCGCCAGGCCCTTGCGCTAGGAGGCCAAAAGCCCGATTCTAGGCCGGCCATGGCGTTCAAGTCCGCGTCCCGCGTGCTTGCCGTTCTCGGGCCCACCAACACCGGCAAGACGCATTTGGCGATCGAGCGCATGCTCGGCCACGCCTCGGGCATGATCGGCTTCCCGCTGCGGCTGCTCGCGCGCGAGAACTACGACCGCGTCGTCCGGCTCAAGGGCGCGCGGGCGGTCGCGCTGATCACCGGCGAGGAGAAGATCGTCCCGCCCGACCCGCGCTGGTTCGTCTGCACGGTCGAATCGATGCCGCTGGACCGGCCGGTCGAATTCCTGGCGGTCGACGAAATCCAGCTCTGCGCCGACCCCGAGCGCGGGCACGTGTTCACCGACCGCCTGTTGCACGCGCGCGGGCGGTCCGAGACCATGTTTTTGGGCGCCGAGACCATCAGGCCGCTGCTCATGCGCCTGGTGCCCGAGGCCCGGTTCCAGCAGCGCCCGCGCTTCTCCACGCTGCTCTACACCGGCCCCAGGAAGCTCACGCGCCTGCCGCCGCGCTCGGCCGTGGTCGCGTTCTCCGCCGCCCAGGTCTACGAGATCGCCGAGCTGGTGCGCCGCACGCGCGGGGGCGCCGCCGTGGTGCTGGGGGCGCTCAGCCCCCGCACGCGCAACGCGCAGGTAGGCCTGTTCCAGGAAGGCGCGGTCGACTATCTGGTCGCGACCGACGCCATCGGCATGGGCCTCAACATGGATCTCGACCATGTGTGCTTCGCGGGCCTGAGCAAGTTCGACGGCCGCGCGCAGCGCCGCCTGCAGCCGGCCGAGCTGGCGCAGATCGCCGGCCGCGCCGGGCGGCACATGAGCGACGGCACGTTCGGCGCCACGCACGAGCTGGGCCCGCTCGACGAAGCCACGGTCGAGGCGATCGAGCAGCACCGCTTCGACCCGCTCGACCGTCTGTTCTGGCGCAACGGCGACCTCGACTATTCCACGCCTTTTGCCTTGCAGCGCTCGCTCGAATCGCGTTCGCCCGCGCCGTTCCTGATCCGCGCGCGCGAGGCCGACGACCAGCTGGCCCTGGCGGCGCTGCTGCGCGAGCGCGACATCGCCGAGCGCGGCTGGGGCCCGGCCGGCGTGCGCCTGTTGTGGGAGGTCTGCCAGATCCCCGATTTCCGCAAGACCATGACCGATTCGCACGCCAAGTTCCTGGCCCAGGCGTTCCGGCACCTCGCCGGCCCGCACGCGCGCCTGCCCGAGTCCTGGGTGGCCGAGCACGTGGCGCGGCTCGACGCGACGGCCGGCGACATCGACACGCTCACCAACCGCATCGCCCATGTCCGCACCTGGACCTACCTGGCGCACCGCGCCGACTGGCTGACCCGCGCCCAGCACTGGCAGGAGCGCACGCGCGCGATCGAGGACAAGCTCAGCGACGCGCTGCACGAGCGCCTGACCCAGCGCTTCATCGACCGGCGCGCGGCCGGCATCTCGCGGCGCTTGAGCGAGCGCGGCGAGCTATTGGCCGGCGTCACGCGCGACGACGACGTGGTGGTCGAGGGCCGGACCGTGGGCCGGATCGAGGGCTTCGCGTTCGCGCCGGACAAGGCCGAGGACTCGCCCGCGGTGCTGGCGGTGGCGCGGCGCGCGCTGATGGGCGAGATGCCGCGGCGCGTGCGGATGTTCGCGGCCGAGCCCGATTCCGCCTTCACGCTCAGCGCCCGCGACGCGCGCGTGCTGTGGCGCGGCGCGCCGGTGGCGCGGCTCATGCGCGGCGACGCGCCGCTCGAGCCCAAGGTCGAGCCGCTGCCAAGCGAGCTGTTGGACGGCGAGCACAAGGTCAGGCTGCGGCGGCGTTTGGAAGCGTGGCTCGCGGCCGCGCTCGACCGCGCTTTCGCGCCGCTCGCGCGCCTGGCCCGGGCGCCGATCGCGGGGGCCGCCCGCGGGCTGGCGTTCCAGTTGATCGAGGCGACGGGGGTGGTCCCGCGCGCGCGCGTGGCCGTGCAGGTGGCGGCGGTGACGCCGCAGGAGGCCCAGGCGCTGGCGCGTCTCGGCGTGCGGACCGGCGCCGAGACCGTGTTCCTGCCGGCGATGATCAGGCCGGCGACCGCCGCGCTCAAGACCGCCCTGTGGTCGGTGCACGAGGAACGCGCGCTGCCGCCCCCGCCCCCGGCCAACGCCGTGTCGATCGCCGCCGATCCATCGCGGCCCGAGGGCCTGGAGCTGGCGCTGGGCTTCCGGCGCCTGGGTCCGCGCGCGATCCGCGCCGACCGCGTGGAAAAGCTGGCGGCCGCGTGCCGGAGGCTGGCGCGCCAGGGCCCGTTCGCCGCCACCCCCGCCCTGCGCGAGCTGGCGCAATGCCCCGAGGGCGACATCGCCGGCGTGCTGAAGGCGCTGGGCTATCGCGCCGAGGCCGGGCCCGACGGCATCAGCTTCGCCGAGCGCCGGCGCAGGCACGCCAAGCGCCGCCGCGCGCCGCAAACGCCCGGCGCCGGCGCCGCGCGCCCGGCCGACGGCCCGTTCGCCAAGCTCGGCGAGCTGGTGCGCCGCAAGCCGCGCTGACGCCGGCATGGGCGAGCCGTCGCTGCGCCTGGACAAGTGGCTGTGGTTCGCGCGCTTCTGCCGCAGCCGCGCGCGCGCCGCCGCCCTGTGCGAATCGGCGCGGCTGCGCGTCAACCGGGCGATCGTGCGCAAGGCGCACCAGCCCGTGCGCGTGGGCGACGTGCTGACGTTTCCGCAAGGGGCCCATATCCGCGTCGTGGCGGTGAAGGCCCTGGCCGGCCGCCGCGGTCCGGCCAGCGAGGCCCGGCTGCTTTACGACGACCTGGCGCCGCCGCGATCCCCGCCCGCGGCCGCGCCGCCGCCCCCGGCCGCGCGCGAGCCCGGCGCGGGCAGGCCCACCAAGGCCCAGCGGCGCGCGATCGACCGGCTGCGCGGGCGCGCCTGACGCGGCGGCATTGTCCCTGTTTGCCCTAGAGCGTTTCACTGATTGTCTGAAGCGTATCCTGCGTTGGCGAAGTAGTTGGAGCATTCGTGGGGCTGGATTGCGGCGACGAGGGCTCCGATGTGACGCCAGGCGTCTTCGACGGTGCGTTTCT
>JBQTIS010000042.1:0-3232 GCA_052387895.1 Rhodospirillales bacterium
GCGATCCTCACCGGGTCGGCCTGTTCCATGATCGTGCGCGCCCGGCGCGTGGCCGAGTCGATGTCGAGCGCGCGCAGGCGGCGCTTCACGCGCGGCAGGTTGACCGGCGCCATCGACAAGTCGCGGATGCCCAGGCCCAGGAGCAGCGGGGTGAAGCGCGGATCGCCCGCCATCTCGCCGCACACGCTGACCGGAATGCGCGCGCGCAAGGCGGCCTCGACCGTGAACTGGATCAGGCGCAGCACGGCGGGGTGCAGCGGGTTGTAGAGATGCGCCACCTGGTCGTCGGACCGGTCGATGGCGAGCGTGTATTGCGTCAGGTCGTTGGTGCCGAGCGCGAAGAAATCGGCGCTGAGCGCCAGCGCATCGGCCGACAGCGCCGCGCCCGGCACCTCGATCATCGCGCCCAGGGGCGGGGTGGGTTTGGCGTAGCGCGCGCCGCGGCGCTTCAGCCGCTTGCGCACCTGGTTCAACACCTCGCGCACCTGCTTCATCTCCGACGACGAGGCGATCATCGGCAACAGGATGCGCACCGGCCCGTGCGCGCCCGCGCGCATGATGGCGGCGAGCTGCGTTTCCAGAAGCTCGGGCTTCTTCAGCGACAGGCGGATCGCGCGCAGGCCCAGGGCCGGGTTAACCGCCGCCGCCGACTCCTCGCCCTCGCCGCCGATCAGCTTGTCGTTGCCGATGTCGAGCGTGCGGATCGTCACCGGCTTGCCGTGCATGCCGCGCACGATGTCGCGCAGCATGCGGTACTGCTCGTCCTCGTCCGGCAGCTTGTCGCGGTTCATGAACAGGAACTCGGTGCGCAGCAGGCCGATGCCCCCGGCCGAGGCCGCGACCGCCAGGTCCACCTCGCCCGGCAGCTCGATGTTGGCCTCGAGCGCGATCTGGGTGCCGTCGCGCGTGACGCTCGGCAGCTTGGCGACGCGTTGCAGCAGGCGCTGTTCCTGGCGCAGCGCCTCTTGCCGGGCGCGCGCGCCCGCCAGCGTCGCCTCGCTCGGCGCCAGCGTCACCTCGCCGCGCACGCCGTCGACGATCACCACATCCCCCGGCTTGACGCCTTCCAGCAGGCCCGGCACGCCGACGGCCGCCGGCAGACCCAGCGAGCGCGCCATGATCGCGGTGTGGCCCTCGGGTCCCCCCAGCACCGTGGCGAAGCCCGCGACCTTCTTGGGGTCGAGCAGCGCCGTGTCGGCCGGCGACAGCTCCTCGGCGATCAGCACCGCGCCCTCGGGCAGGTCCTTCAGCGACTGATAGGGCGCGCGCGTCAGCTGGCGCAGCAGTCTTCCGCCCACCTCGCGGATGTCGGCCGCGCGCTCGGCCAGGTACTCGTCGTTCATCTTGGCGAAGCCCGCGGCGATGGCGTCGATCTCGGCCTGCACCGCCGCTTCGGCGTTGATCTTTTGCTCGGCGATGCGCCGTTCCACGCCGCGCACCAGGCGCGAGCCGCCCAGCATCTGCAATTAGGCGTCCAGCAGGACCCCGATCTCCTCGGCCGCGGGCCCGGGCAGCGCGCCGGCCTTGGTCTTCAGCTTCAACAGCTGCTTGCGCGCGCCGGCGACGGCGTCGGCCATGCGCTTGCGCTCGGGCTCCACCTGCTCGGCGCCGATCGGGTATTCGGGCACGGACACCGAGCCGGAATCGTAGAGATGCGCCGGGCCGATGGCGATGCCGGCCGAAACGCCCAGCCCCTCCAGCACGCGCTCGCCCGCGGCCTCGGGCGCGCTCTTAGGTCGTTTCATCGAAGCCGTTCTCCACCAGCGCCGTCAGCGCCTCCAGCGCCACTTCGGCGTCGCTGCCCTCGGCGCGGATTTCGACGTCCGACCCGGGGCCCGCCGCCAGCATCATCAGCCCCATGATCGACAGGCCCGACACCTGCACGTCGTTGCGCACGACGCTGATCGTGGCGTGGAACTGCTCGGCCAGCTTCACGAAGCGCGCGGCGGCCCGCGCGTGCAGGCCGCGCTGGTTGGTGATCGCCACCTTGCGGCTCATCGAGCCGGCCGTGCCCGCCGCCGCTGGGCCTTTCGCGGCCGGCGGGGCGGCGTGGTCGGCCATCAGCCCTCTCCGTTCAACAGCCGCGAGGCGACGTTGATGTATTTGCGCCCCGCGTCCTGGGCGCACTCCACGGCGTTGCTGAGGTCGAAGTTCTGGCGCACCGAGGCCAGCTTGATCAGCATCGGCAGGTTGACGCCCGCTATCACCTCGACCTTGGCCTTGTCCATGATCGAGATCGCCAGGTTCGACGGCGTGCCGCCGAACATATCGGTCAGCACCACCACGCCCTGGCCCTCGTCCACCTTGGCGACCTGGTCCAGGATCTCGCGGCGGCGCTGTTCCATGTCGTCCTCGGGGCCGATGCACACCGAGGCGACCTTCTTCTGCGGGCCCACGACATGCTCGAGCGCGTTGACCAGCTCGGCGGCCAGCCGCCCATGCGTCACCAGAACCATTCCGATCAAGCGCGGCCTCCCGTGCGTCCCCCGCTCTGGCTTCCCTGGGGGCGGTTTCCCGGGGGGCTTTCGCCGCCGTCCCGGTCGATGTCGCGATGCGTCAGCGTGACCGGATACCCGACCTCGTTCAACCAGCCCGCTATTTTCTCGGCCACGAACACGCTGCGGTGCCGGCCGCCGGTGCAGCCCACGGCGATGGTAAGATAGCTTTTGCCTTCGTGCACGTAGCGCGGCAGCAGGGGCTTCAGCAGGCCGCCCAGCCCCTCGAAGAACGGCTTGAAGCCCGGGTCGCGCTCGATATGCTCGGCCACTTCCCGGTCGCGGCCGCTCAAGGGCCTCAGGCCCTCGTGGTAATGCGGATTGTCGAGGAACCGCACGTCGAACACCAGATCGGCCTCGCGCGGGATGCCGCTGCGGTAGGCGAACGAGGTGACGAACACCGCCATCGCCCCCTGGCGCTCCAGCGCGAAATGCCCGTGCAGCGCGCGCTTGAGGTCCGCCGCCGTCAGCAAGGTCGTGTCGATCACCAGATCGGCCCGCTGGCGCAAGGGCGCCACCAGCAGGCGCTCGTGGCGCACGCTGTCGGCCACCGGCCGGTCGGCGGTCAAGGGGTGGCGGCGGCGCGTCTCGGTATAGCGGCGGAACAGCGCGTCGTCGTCGCAATCCAGGAACAACAGGCGCACGTCCAGATCCGCGTGCTGCGCCAGCCGGTCCAGCTCCTGCAAGAACGCCTCGCCGCCGAAGCCGCGCGTGCGCACGTCGATGCCGATCGCCAT
>JBQTIS010000043.1:0-2303 GCA_052387895.1 Rhodospirillales bacterium
ATCCACGATTCGAACGATAGGGAGTTTGAATAGCTGCCACGCTTGCCTGACTGCACCGGGCCCTGAAAATCACCGGCTCCTGACATTGCTGCGCCAACGAGGTGCGGGGCTGAATGAAGCCTGGCTAGCGGGCGTTATACGCCATTCGCGGACTGTGTATAATTCGATTGCCCGCGGCGCGATTCTGTGTTATACGCACTCCGCAAACTGCGTATAGCTGGGAACGAAGCGCCCGATGCCGGCCCCGACCCTCGTCATGCAGACTGCCTATGCCGAGCTGTTGGAACGTTGCGCCAACGCCGCGTTCGCCGAGGCATTCGCCGAGGCCGGCTCGTTCGTGCCGAAAACCATCAAAGGCCGGCGTTACTGGTATTTCCAGACCTCCGGCGCCGAGGGTCGCAGGCAGAAATACGTCGGGCTGGAAACGCCCGAATTGCTGGAAAAAATCGAACGGCATAGGGAAGCCAGGCATGACGAGCGGGAGCGGTCCGCCCTGGTGTCCACGCTGGTGCGGTCTTTCGGCTTCCCGCGCCCGATCCCGGAGATCGGCGGCATCATCGCCGCCCTGGCGGAAGCTGGGATATTCCGGCTGAGGGGCGTCCTGGTCGGCACGGCCGCCTATCAAACCTATTCGGCGATGTTGGGAACGAAGCTGCCCCATGCCCTGCTGCAAACGGGCGATGTCGATATCGCCCAGTTCAAGAACGTCTCGGTCGCGGTCGAGGACCGCACGCCGCCGGTCGCGGACGTGCTGAAAAGCGTCGATAAGACCTTTCGCGCCGTTCCCATTATCGCCGCCGGAACAAAGAGCACGCACTACGTCGCCAAAGGCGGCTTCAGGGTCGATTTCCTCACCCCCAATGAAGGCGGAGACACGGGCGACCCACAGCCGCTGCCGGCGTTCCAAACTGACGCGCAACCGCTGCGCTTCCTCGATTTCCTGATCCACGAGCCCGAGCCGGCAGTGGTGCTGCACGGCGACGGAGTCCATGTGCTCGTCCCCAGCCCGCAGCGCTACGCGGTGCACAAGCTCATCGTGTCGCGTCTGCGCCGCGTGGGAGCCGCGAAAAGCGGCAAGGATATCCGGCAAGCGGAGGCCTTGATCGAGGCGCTTGGGGAAAAAAGGCCGCGCGAGCTAAAATCGGTTTATGAGGAAGCGGACGGTCGCGGTCCGAAATGGCGGCAACTTCTCATGGAAGGCGCGGACGGCTTGGCGCCGCGTGTCCGGGACATCCTGCACAGGACGATCGGCCGAACGGCATAAGGAGCGTGAGTTTCGGACGGCCGCCGTGAATGCGCGATGTCGAAACTGAACGGGTAACCCCATGCACATCTCCGGCTCCTGCCATTGCGGCGCGATCAGGTTCGAGGCGGAGGCCGATCCCGCCCAGGTTTGCGTCTGCCATTGCACCGACTGCCAGGCGCTGTCGGGCTCGGCGTTCCGCACCGTCGCCTTCGCGCCGGAGCACAGCTTCAAGCTGCTCTCGGGGCGCCCCACCGTCTATGTCAAGACCGCCGACAGCGGCAATCGGCGCGAGCAGACCTTCTGCCCCGTCTGCGGCTCGCCGATCTATTCGCGCGCGGCCGGCGCGCCTTTCGCTGCCGAAGCTCCGCCCCCGGGCCGGCCCGTGCGCATGCTGGGCATCCGCGTCGGCACACTCGCCGAGCGCGGCCGGTTGACGCCGAAGCTGCAATACTATTGCCGCTCCGCCCAGCCCTGGGCGATGGAGATCGCGGGCGCGGCGCGTCTGCCAGGCGGCCTCGGCACCGAGCCGTAGCGGTAACCGGCCGCCCTTTAACTCCCGCCGGGTTTGGCGGAGAATGCGGCTGGCCGAACGCAGGCGCGGAGAACGCCATGCCCGTGGGGGACTTACGCATCTTCATCAACTATCGGCGCGACGACAGCCCAGGCTCGGCCGGGCGTCTGCACGACCGGCTGGCGCAGGACTTGCCGGCGGGCAAGCTGTTCATGGACGTGGACGCGATCGCGCCCGGCGTCGATTTCGTCAAGGAGATCGACGACAAGGTGAAAGCCTGCGACGTGATGCTGGCGATCATCGGCCGCGGCTGGCTCATGGCGGCCGACAAGGAGGGCCGGCGCCGGCTGGACGATCCCGGCGATTTCGTGCGCCTGGAGATCGCCATGGCGCTGAAGCACGACGTCAACGTGATCCCGATCCTTGTGGACGGGGCCAAGATACCGGCCGCCGACGATCTGCCCGAGGACTTGCGGGCGCTGGCGCGGCGCAACGCGGTCGAGCTCAGCCACCAGCGTTTCGCCGCCGAGGTGAAGGGCCTGGCCC
>JBQTIS010000044.1:0-2429 GCA_052387895.1 Rhodospirillales bacterium
GCGCGCGGGCGTGCCCAAGACCTACCGCGCGCTGGCCGCGTGAGCGTGGGGGCGGCCTGATCATGGCGGACGCCGCGACGCACGCGCCGGTCCCGGTCGAGCTGGGCGAGGACTATCCCGAGCTGCGCCACTCGGTGCGCCGGGTGTGCGCGAAATATCCCGGCGAGTACTGGCGCAAGCTCGAGGAGGGCCAGCAATACCCCACCGCCTTCGTGCGCGATCTGACCGAGGCGGGATTCTTGAGCGCACTGATCCCCGAGGAATACGGCGGCTCGGGCCTGCCGCTGCGCGCGGCCGCCGTGGTGCTGGAGGAGATCGGCGCCAGCGGCTCGTCGGCCGGGGCGGCGCACGCGCAGATGTACATCATGGGCACGCTGCTCAGGCACGGCAACGCCCAGCAGAAGAAGAAATACCTGCCCGGCATCGCCGGCGGCAAGCTGAGGCTCCAGGCCTTCGCCGTCACCGAGCCCAGCACCGGCTCCGACACCACGAAGCTGAAGACCCGCGCCGAGAAAAAGGGCAACGACCGCTACCTGGTCAACGGCCAGAAGGTGTGGACCTCTAGAGCGCTGCATTCCGACCTGATGCTGCTGCTGGCGCGCACCACGCCCGTGGACAAGGTGAAGAAGCGCACCGAGGGCCTGTCGGTGTTCCTGGTCGAGATCGCCGCCGGCAGGGGCAAGGGGCTGGAGATCCGGCCGATCAAGGCCATGATCAACCACAACACCACCGAGGTGTTCTTCGACAACCTGGAGGTTCCGGCCGAGAACCTGATCGGCGAGGAGGGCAAGGGCTTCCGCTACATCCTCGACGGCATGAACGCCGAGCGCACGCTGCTGGCGTCGGAGGCCGTGGGCGACGGGCGCTGGCTTCTGAACAAGGCGGTGGAGTACGCCAAGCAGCGCCGCGTGTTCGACCGGCCGATCGGCCAGAACCAGGGCATCCAGTTTCCGCTGGCGCGCGCCTATGCCGAGCTCGAGGCCGCCGATTTGATGGCGCGCAAGGCCGCGGCGCTGTTCGCCGCGGGCCGCGATTGCGGGCCCGAGGCCAACATGGCCAAGCACCTGGCCGCCGAGGCGGCCTGGCGCGCGGGCGAGGCGGCGATGCAGACCCATGGCGGCTTCGCCTTCGCGCGCGAGTACGACGTCGAGCGCAAGTGGCGCGAGGCGCGGCTGTACCAGATCGCGCCGATCTCCACCAACATGGTGCTGGCGTATCTGGCCCAGCACGTGCTGGGCCTGCCGCGCTCGTACTCGAAACGCTCCGCGGCGGAAGGAAAGGAAACGGTCGATGAGGGCGATCGGGCTGATGGGCGCGGGCTGGGTGACGCAGCACCACCTGCGCGGCTGGCAAAGGCTGGCGGACCGCGCCCGCGTGGTCGCCATCGCCGACCCCAACAAAGAGGCGCGCGAGGGCAGGGCCGCCGAGTTCGGCATCCCGCGCGCCTACGCCAGCGCCGCCGAGCTGCTGGCGAACGAAAAGCTCGACGCGGTGGACGTGGCGGTGCCGCGCCAGCATCACGCCCGGGTGTGCCTGCTCGCGGCCAAGCGGGGCCTGCCGATCCTGTGCCAGAAGCCGCTGGCGCCGACCCTGGCCGAGGCCCGGGCGCTGGTGCGCGGCGTGGGCAGGCGGGCGCGGCTGATGGTCCACGAGAACTGGCGCTTCCGCACGCACTACCTTTTGATCCGCAAATGGCTGGAGGAAGGCCGCGTCGGCCGCGTGCGCCAGGCCGTGATGACGATCCTCACCTCGGGCTTCATCCCCGACGCCGAGGGGCGGCTGTACGCGGTCGAGCGCCAGCCGTTCTTCCGCGCGGAAAAGCGCCTGCTCTTGATGGAGGTGCTGATCCATCACGTCGATTGCCTGCGCTATCTGCTGGGCGAGCTCAGGCTCGACGCGGCGCGGCTCGGCAAGTCCGCCACGGCCATCGCCGGCGAGGACCGGGCGATGCTGATGCTCAGCGGCGGGCGGGGCGAGGCCGTGGCGCTGGTCGGCGACTTCATGGCGCACGGCCATCCGCCGCAGCAGTTCGACCGGCTGGAGATCCTGGGCGACGAAGGAGCGGTTCGGCTGGACGGCGCGGTGCTGGAGTCGTTCGGCAAGCGCCCGGAGCGCCTCGCGGTCGACCACCAGGCCAACTACCTCAACGCCTACGAGGGCGTGTTCCGGCATTTCCTCGATTGCCTCGATTCCGGGCGTCGGTTCGACACGCGGCCCGAGGACAACCTGAAGACGCTGGCGATCTGCGAGCGCGCCTACCGCACCGGGTTCTTCAAGCCCGGGGCCGCGAAGCGCAGGCCGAAGCGGCGCTGACCGCAATCGTCATGACCGGGCTTGTCCCGCGGCTGGCCGATTCTTGCTCCAGTCAGCGAATCGCCCAAGTCTAGTCCCTCTCCGCCTATCCCCCTCCCCCTAACCCCCTCCCGCCT
>JBQTIS010000045.1:0-7985 GCA_052387895.1 Rhodospirillales bacterium
GCGCACGCGATAGGCGGCGACGATCTTGTCCATGACTGGAGTATTGGTGCAGGACGGGATTCAGGCCAGCAGCTTCTTCACCGCCGCTTCGTCCCATTCCATGCCGCTGCCCGGCCGGTCCGGCGCCGTCAGGTGGCCTTGGTTGACCGCCAGCGGCCGCTTCAGCACGGGATTGGCCCAGTCCACGTATTCCAGGAAATGCGCCGTTGGCGAGACCGCCAGCAGGTGCGCGCTGAACTCGGGAAACAGATGCGAAGAAATCGGCACGCCGGCCGATTCGGCGAGGGCCGCTGAGCGCAACCAGGCCGTGGCCCCGCCGATCTTCATCGCGTCGGGCATCACCAGGTCGCAGGCGCGCGCGGCCAGCGCTTTCTGCATGTCCTGCGGCGACCAGAAGTTCTCGCCGATCTGCACCAGGGTCTCGAGCTCCCGCGCGATCGCGGCGTTGCCAGCGTAGTCGTCGGCGTGCGTCGGCTCCTCTATCCAGTAAAGCCCTTCGCCGTCCAGCGCGTGGCCGCGCCTGATCGCCTCGGCCGTGCTCAGGCACTGGTTGAAGTCGCACATCACCGTCACGCCCGGCCCCACGGCTTTCAACACCGCGCGCGTCGCCGCCAAGTCCTCCTCCAGCGTCCGATAGCCCAG
Source organism: Rhodospirillales bacterium (assembly GCA_052387895.1). Lineage (GTDB taxonomy): Bacteria > Pseudomonadota > Alphaproteobacteria > JAEULC01 > JAEULC01 > JAEULC01. The sequence continues at coordinate 643 of JBQTIS010000045.1, forward strand.
CCGCAGCTTGATGTGCCTGAAGCCGAATTCCAGCAGCTCCACCGCTTCGGCCGCGGTGCGCTTGGGTGCCATCAGGCCAAGCCCCGTGCTGTTGTAGGCAAGCACGGGCCGGATTTCACCACCCCACAGCCGCGCCAGCGGCAGTCCCGCCGCCTTACCCAGCGCATCCCAGGCCGCCATGTCGACGCCAGCGATCGCGGCGGTGACCATGCCGGTGCCGCCCAGCAGCAGGAACTTCTTCTGCAAGAATTGCGCAAGCGTTGCGGGCGCGACCTCCGCGCCCTTGACCAGCGCCAGCATGTTGTGCAGCAGCTCGACCGTGGGCCTCAGCGCCGGCAGGCTGGGCAGGAACAAGTAGCTGACCCCCGTAACGCCCTCTTCTGTGCCGAGGTCGATCAGGATCAGCGGCGCTCTGTCAACCTGTCCGCTGGCTGTGGCGAGCTTGCGTCGCATCGGCGCCAGCACGGCGCGGGCCATGAGCGAGCGTACGTGGAGCTGCGGCGCAGGCATCGGACACTCCTGTCTTGGGCGAAGCAGCAATCCTAGCATCGCCGGCAGACTTGCGGCCATGCGGCGGGATGTGCTTTCACAAGAGCGTCTCGGCGGTTTCCGTGGAACGGCGGTTATGGGCGTTCTCAACGGCCTGAGGGTGATCGAGATCGAGGCGATCGGCCCCGCGCCCTTCGCCGGCATGATGCTGGCCGACCACGGGGCCGAGGTGCTGCGCGTCGATCGGCCCGCGGCCTCGGGTCTCGGCATCGCCGCCGCCGATGCCACGCGCGATCCGCTGGGGCGGGGCAAGCGCTCGGTCGCGCTGGACCTCAAGCGCGCCGAGGGCGTCGCGGCGGTGCTTCGCCTGGTCGGGCGCGCCGACGCGCTGATCGAAGGCTTCCGGCCCGGGGTAATGGAGCGGCTGGGGCTGGGGCCGGATATCTGCCTCGCGCGCAATCCGCGCCTGGTCTATGGCCGCATGACCGGCTACGGCCAGTCGGGCCCGCTGGCGCCGCGCGCGGGCCACGACATCGACTACATCGCGCTCTCGGGCGCGCTCGCCGCCATCGGGCCGGCCGACAAGCCCGTGCCGCCGCTCAATCTGGTCGGCGATTTCGGCGGCGGCGGCATGCTCCTGGCCTTCGGCGTCGTCGCGGCGCTGCTGTCGGCGGCCCGAACCGGCAAGGGGCAAGTGGTGGACGCGGCGATGGTCGAAGGCGCGTCGCTGCTGGCGGCCTTCATCCATGGCCTCGGCGCGATGGGTCTGTGGCAAGAGGGCAGGGACGCCAACCTTCTCGACGGCGGCGCACCGTTCTACGACTCCTATCGCACGGCCGACGGCAAGTTCCTGGCCGTGGGCGCAATCGAGCCCAAGTTCTATACCGAACTGATTGCGAAGCTGGAGCTCGCCTGCGAGACGTTGCCGGACCAGATGGACCGCACCCGCTGGCCAGAATTGAAGCGCCGCATCGCGGCTGCCGTCGCCGCGCGCACCCGCGCGGAATGGGAGGCGATCTTCGAGGGCAGCGACGCCTGCGTGGCGCCGGTGTTGAGTTTCGCGGAAGCGCCCATGCATCCCCACAACGCTGCGCGTCGCAGCTTCGTTTCGGCGTTCGGCGTGACGCAGCCCGCGCCCGCGCCGCGTTTCGAGCGGACGCCGGGTGCCGTCGCCGGCCCCCCGCCTGCGCCAGGCCGCGACACGCGTGCGGCGCTCAAGGACTGGGGCTTCGCGGACAGCGAAATCGACGCGCTGGTCGAAAGCGGCGCGGCGCGATGACCATCGCTACTCGTCCTCGAAGTCATTGACCTCGTGGATGACGCTGCACGCAGCGCCTCGCTGCTGGCACATGGTCAGCGCCTCCGTCCGCGCCGCCTCGACCGAGCGTGCGCCGGATTTCCAGGCATAGGCGCCGCGCGCCGAGGCGGCGAATGCCTTGTTCGGCAGCAGCGATTCGGCGTATTTGCGGAACGCATCCTCGACCTTGCCGCGGATTTCGGGCGGCGGCACGGCGCGCGGCTGGGGCAAAAGCGTCGGCAGGCGCATGCGCCGCAGGAACTCGTCCACGGGTTGGCGCCATTCCGCGAGGCCGAGCGCGAAAAGGAAATGCCCGTCCTCGCCATAGGGCGGCGTCATGACCATCTCCGCGCGCCCGCCGCCGGCGAGATAGGCGTTCAACATCTGCCGGGCGAGGCCGGGGCCGAACGACTTGTCGTTCTCGGCGTAAATCCACAGACCCGGCAGCTGCGCGCCGCGCCCGAACTGCCCGGCCGCCGCCACCAGCTTCTCGGGCTCGCACACGGCGTTGCGCTCGGCGAAATGCCCGCGCCCGCCGGCGAAGTTGACGATCCCCAGCACGCCGGGCGGCGGATCGCGCATCAGCGCCAGCGCCGCGAAGCCGCCGGCCGACTGTCCCACCACCAGCACGCGGCTGCGGTCGATATCGGGCCGGTTGCCGAGCGCGCGGATCGCCGCGGCGATGTCGCGCGCCGATTCGATGCCGGCGTCCAGATAATTCATGCGCCCGCAGGCGCCGTTGCTCTCGGCGTAGCGTCCCTCGGACGTGCCATAGCCGCGCCGCAGGAAGGCGACGGCGACGAACCCGCGCCGCGCGAATTCCATCGCCTGGGGGGTGAAGGTCTCGACCTTGTATTGGCGGCGCTTGTCCTCGGTGCCGGGCGTGCCGTGGGCGATGATCGCCAGCGGAAACGGGCCGGGCAGACGCGGGCGCAGCTCCATTGCCTCCAACGTCAGCACCCTACCGTCGAACGCTGCCGGCAGGCGGAACAGCTTGCGCGCGACCGGCGCCGTCCCGTTATCGGCCATGCCCGAAGCCGGCGCCAGCACCAATGCCAGCCCCAAGGCCACGCCGAGAACCGCCCGGCGGGACGCTTCGAATCGTTGCCAGAACCTGCCCATCATGCGTCGGCGATGAATAACACAGCCGCGCGCGCCAAGGCGATAGGGTCGGGTCATCAACGGTCCTCGATCTCGGCGTATTCCGTGGTCACGCGGCAGACCGGCGCGCCGCGCTGGCACAGCGCCAGGGCGTGGCTGCGGGCCTTGTCGAGCGCGGCGACGCTGGCGGCCCAAGCGAATCCGCCCTTGCCCGAGACGGCAAAGGCGCGGAACGGCATGGCCGTCGATTCGTACTGGGCGAAGGCGCGGTGGCCGTTCGGGCCCAGCGCCAGGGGCGGGTTCTGCCGCGGCGGCTTGACCTTGATTCCCGCGGGCAAGCCCAGGCGCTTCAGAAAGGCGTCGACCGGATCGGCCCAGGCCCGGGTGCCGTTCGCGAACACGGCATGGCCGTCGCGCTGGACCGGCGGCAGTACGGCCAGCGTCGCCTGGCCGCCGGACTGCCTGAAGGCATCAAGCATGGTCCGGGCGAGGGTTGGACCAAACACGGTGTCGTTCTCGGCATAGACCCACAGGGTCGGGAGCTTCGATCCCGCGCCCAGCGCGCCGACCGCCGCGACTAGCTTGTCGCTTTGGCACACCGCGCCGCGCTGGGCCGGGTCGCCGCCGCGCCCGCCGGCGAAGTTGATCGCGCCTTTGAGCTCCGGCGGCGGGCTCTGCGCCCAGGCCAGGGCGACGATTCCGCCTACCGATTCGCCGGCCGCCAGCACGCGCGCGCCGTCCACGCCTTCGCGTTTGGCGCCGGATGCGGCGATCGCCTGGGTATCGCTTGCACCGACGCGCGTGGCCTGGGGATAGCGCGTGGCAGTGCAGTCGCCGTCCGACTCGGCGTAGTGACCTTGCGACTTGCCGTAGCCGCGCCGGAGCGCCGCCAGCGCGACATAGCCGCGCCGGGCGAACTCGGCCGCCTGCACGGTCATGGAATCGGATGAAAGCGCCTTGCGCGCGGCCTCACCGCTGGGCTTGCCGTGGACGATCACCGCCAGCGGAAACGGCCCCGGCCCGCGCGGGCGGATTTCCATGGCTTCCAGGCCGTAGCTCTTGCCGGCGATCTCGACCGGCAGCATGAACCGGCTGCGGACCAGCGGCGCTTCCGGCGCCGCCGTCTGCGCCAAGGCCGCGCCGGCCGCAAGGCAGGCCGAAACTATCGCCGCGATGGAGTATCGCCGAGGCATGACGCCATTCTCACCGGCCCATGCGTCCCGCGACAACAGGCAAGTGAGTTGCGGGCTTCGGGGAAGCGGCCTATTTACCCCGGCATGGAATCTTCTCCCCCTGGCGGCGGCCTTGCCGCGCCGGCCCTGGTGCTGGCTTCGAGCGCCGCGATCGTTGGCGCGGCGCTGGCCTCGCAGCATTGGGGCGGGCTCGAGCCCTGCATCCTGTGCTATTACCAGCGCTACCCCTGGTACGCAGTGATCGGGCTGATGGCCGTGGCGCTGGCTTGGGCGCGGCTGCGCGCGGGCCTGCTGGTCCTGGCCGCGATTCTGTTGATCGCGAACGCGGGCATCGCCTTCTATCACGTCGGGGTCGAACACAAGCTGTTCGAGGGACCCGCCGTTTGCGCCTCGGGCACGATCACCGGCGCCACGCTCGACGCGCTGCGCGCGCAGCTCGCCGGCAAAAAGGTCGTGCGCTGCGACGAGCCGGCCTTCCTGCTATTCGGCGTTTCGATGGCCGGGTACAATCTGCTGGCCTCGGCCGCGGTGGCGCTGATCGCCCTGCGGCTGGCGCTCGGGAGCAAGGCGCGATGAACAAGCAAATGCCAGGCGATCCCGCCGGCCGCGAGCTGGTCGAGCGCATCATCCGCGTGGATCAGGCCGGCGAGTACGGCGCGGTGCGCATTTATGCCGGGCAGTTGGCGATGCTGCCCGAGGGCCCGGCCAAGGCCGCGATCCGCGACATGGCGAAAAAGGAAGCCGAGCACCTGGCCGAGTTCGACAAGCTGGTGGCCGAGCGCCGCGTCCGCCCCACCGCCCTGCAGCCGCTGTGGCACGTCGCGGGCTTCGCCTTGGGCGCGGCCACGGCCATGCTGGGCGCGCGCGCGGCGATGGCCTGCACCGTGGCGGTGGAAGAGGCGATCGACGAGCATTACGCGGCCCAGGCCGAGGCGCTGGGCGGTGATGAGAAGGCGCTGCGCCGGCGCATCGAGCGATTCCGCGAGGACGAGCTGGAGCACCGCGACACGGCCCTCAAACACGACGCCGAGCGCGCCCCGGGCTATCCGCTGCTCACGGCCGCGATCAAGACCGGCTCGCGCCTGGCGATCTGGCTATCGGAGCGGATATGAACGACGCTTCACGGCGGACCGACGCGGCCAGGGCGGGCGGCCTTATTCTGCCCTACAAGGGCAAGTGGCCTGTCATCGGCAAGGACGTGTTCATCGCCCCCAACGCCACGGTGATCGGCGACGTGGCGATCGGCGACAAGTCCAGCGTGTGGTTCAACGCGCTGATCCGCGGCGACGACCACTGGATCAGGATCGGCGCGCGCACCAACATCCAGGACGGCACGATCGTCCATATCAGCAAGGGCGCCTCGCCCACGTCCATCGGCTCGGACATCACCATCGGCCACGGCGCGATCGTCCACGGCTGCGTGCGCGAGGACAAATGCCTGGTCGGCATCGGCGCCATCGTGCTGGACGGCGCGGTGGTCGAGACCGGATCGGTGGTGGCGGCGGGCGCCGTGGTGGCGCCGGGCAAGCGGGTGAAGCGGGGCGAGCTGTGGGCCGGCTGCCCCGCCAAAATGGTGCGCGCGATCCGGCCCGAGGACCTGAAATACATCGACGAGGACGCAGTGCTGTACTGCGAGCTCGCCGGCGACTACCTGAAGATGCGCCGTGAGGCGGTGAAGGGGCTCTGAATAAGCCTTTTGTTTCAACGGAGTTAAGCCAGGCGATACGGGCCGCGCCTTGACTCGGCCTGCCCCCAGGCCCTACCTAACCCGCGTACCCACGCACGAGGTTCCCGAACGCCCATGTCCAGCATCGGAGTGCCGGTCGAACGCCGCAAAAGCGTGCCGGTGAAAATCGGCAAGGTCATCATCGGCGGAAACTGGCCGGTCATGGTCCAGTCCATGACCAACACCGACACCGCCGACGCCGAGGGCACGGCCAGGCAGGTGAAGGCGCTGGCCGAGGCCGGCTCCGAGGTCGTGCGCATCACCGTCAACAACGAGGACGCGGCCAAGGCCGTGCCGCACGTGCGCGACAAGCTCGACCGGATGGGCTGCGACGTGCCGCTGGTCGGCGACTTCCACTACATCGGCCACAAGCTTTTGACCGACTACCCGGATTGCGCCCGGGCGCTGGGCAAGTACCGCATCAACCCCGGCAACGTGGGTTTCCGGGAGAAAAAGGACAAACAGTTCGCCACGATGGTGGAAGTGGCGATCAGGAACGACAAGCCGGTGCGCATCGGCGTCAACTGGGGCAGCCTCGACCAGGAACTGCTGACCCGCATGATGGACGAGAACTCCCGAAGCAACGCGCAGAAAGACGCGGTCGAGGTGATGCGCGAGGCGATGATCGTCTCGGCTCTCGAGAACGCGAAAGCCGCCGAGGAAATCGGCCTGCCGCGTTCGCACATCGTTCTGTCGGCCAAGGTCAGCTCGGTGCAGGACCTGGTGGCGGTCTATACCGGCCTGGCCCGGCGCTGCGACCACGCCCTGCATCTGGGCTTGACCGAGGCGGGCATGGGATCGAAGGGCATCGTCGCCTCGGCCGCCGCGCTCGGCGTGCTGCTCCAGCGCGGCATCGGCGACACGATCCGCATCTCGCTGACGCCCGAGCCCGGCGGCGACCGCACCAAGGAAGTGATCGTGGCGCAGGAAATCCTCCAGACCATGGGCTTGCGCAACTTCACGCCCCTGGTGGCGGCGTGCCCGGGCTGCGGGCGCACCACCTCGACCGTGTTCCAGGAGCTGGCGCGGGACATCCAGGGATACTTGCGCGAAAAAATGCCGGAATGGCGCGACAAGTACGTGGGCGTCGAAACCATGCAGCTCGCGGTCATGGGCTGCATCGTCAACGGCCCGGGCGAAAGCAAGCACGCCAATATCGGCATCAGCCTGCCCGGCACCGGCGAGCAGCCGACCGCCCCGGTGTTCGTGGACGGCAAGAAGGTGGCGACGCTCAGGGGCGCCAACATCGCCCGCGAGTTCCAGGCGATGGTGGACAAGTACGTGGCGGAGAAGTACGCGCGGCGCAGTTCTGTTTGATTGCTTCTTCACAAAGGAATCTTTGTACTCCATCCACGATTCGAACGATATGGCGTTAGAATAGCTGCCACGCTTGCCTGACTGAAACGGGCCATGAACATCACCGGCTCCTGCCATTGCGGCGCCACCGAGGTGCGGGGCTGAAGGAAGCCTGGCTAGCGGGCGTTATACGCCATTCGCGGAATGTGTATACTTCGATTGCCCGCGGCGCGATTCTGTG
>JBQTIS010000046.1:0-3011 GCA_052387895.1 Rhodospirillales bacterium
ATCCGCCCCATGTCCTCGCCCACGCCCGCTTCGGCCAGCGGCCTGGCGTCCATCTGCTGGGGCGTGGTCGAGGCGGGGTGGATCACCAGCGACTTGGCGTCGCCGACGTTGGCGAGGTGCGAGAACAGCCGCACCCGCTCGATGAACTTGCGCCCGGCCTCGCGCCCGCCCTTGATGCCGAAGCTTACGATCGAGCCCGCGCCCCTGGGCAAGAGCTTCTTGGCCAGCGCGTGGTCGGGATGCTCCGGCAGGTCGGGATGCACCACCCAGCCCACCTCGGGCGCGGACTTGAGGTAGTCGAGGATGCGCCGCGTGTTGGCGACGTGCCGGTCCATGCGCACCGGCAGGGTCTCGACGCCCTGGAGGATGTAGAAGGCGGTGGCCGGGGCCATGCAGGCGCCGAAATCGCGCAACCCCTCGTCCCTGGCGCGCATCACGAAGGCCTGCGGCCCGAACTCCTCGGCGAAGTCGATGCCGTGATAGCCGGCGTAAGGCTCGGTCAGCGTGGGATAGAGGCCCGACCGCTCCCAGTCGAACCGCCCCGCCTCGATCAGCGCCCCGGCGATGGCGACGCCGTGCCCGCCCAGCCATTTGGTCGCGCTGTGCATCACGATGTCGGCGCCGTGCTCGAACGGACGGCACAGATAGGGCGTGGCGAAAGTGGAGTCGAGCATCAGCGGCAGCCGGGCCTGGTGCGCGATCGCGGCCACGGCGGGGATGTCCAGCACCTCCAGGCCCGGATTGCCCAAGACCTCGGCGAAGACCAGCCGGGTTTCCGGCCGGATCGCCTTCCTGAAGCCCTCGTGGTCGCGCGGCTTGACGAAGGTGGTGGCGATGCCGAAGCGCGGCAGGGTGTGGGCGAACAGGTTGACGCTGCCGCCGTAGAGCGAGGCCGAGGCGACGATATGCCCGCCCTGGCCCATCAGCGTGACGATGGCGAGGTGCAGCGCCGCCTGGCCGCTGGCCGCGCACACCGCGCCCACGCCGCCCTCGAGCGCCGCCAGGCGCTCTTCCAGCACCGCCACGGTCGGGTTCGAGATGCGGCTGTAGATGAAGCCCGCGCGCTCGAGGTTGAACAGCGAGGCGGCGTGGTCGGTGTCGTCGAACACGTAGGACGTGGTCTGGTAGATCGGCACAGCCCGGGCGCCGGTCGCGGGATCGGGTTGCTGGCCGGCGTGCAGGCTGAGCGTGGCGAACTTGGGATGCTTGGGCGCGGCCATGGACGGCCTCCCGGAATTTTTAAGACGCGCGGACCCTAGCGGCGCGCGGCGGCGGGGGTCAAGGCGGGGAACGCCTCACGCCATGTGCTTCCTGAACGCGGCGAGGAAGCGGTCCACGTCCTCCTCGTCGTTATAGACGTGCGGGGAGATGCGCAGCCGCCCCAGGCGCGGCGCGGCGTACACCTTGTCCGCGGCCAGGCGCTGGGCCAAGCCCTGGGGCATGCCCCGGGGAAAGCCGAGGCTCAGCACATGCGGCGCGCGCAAGTCCTCGTCCAGCATGGTCGCGCCGGAATCGCCCAGGCCCTCGGCCAGGCGGCCGGTCAGCATCTTGAGCCGCCCCGTGATCGCGGCCGGGCCCCACGCCGCCGCCATCTCCATGCCGATCGACGCCATTTCCAGCGAGATGAAATGGTCGCGCTCGCCCATGTCGAAGCGCCGCGCGCCGGAAACGTAGGCGGTGTCCTTGAGGTACGGCGGCTCGCCCTCGGCCGAAACGCCGCGCCGGCCGAAGCCGGTCTGCTCCAGCGGCACGCCGTCCTGCCGGCGCGGGGCGATGTACAGGAACGCGCGGCCGTACGGCCCCAGCGTCCACTTGTAGGTGGGGAACACCAGGAAGTCGGGGTCGAGCGCCTTGACGTCGAGCGCCATCACCCCCGCGCTGTGCGTGGCGTCCACCAGCAGCGCCGCTCCGCGCGCGCGCAAGGCCTTGGCGACGCGCCCGAGATCGACCAGGCCGCCGTCCGACCAATGCACCGACGAGATCGAGGCCAGCGCCACGGGGGCGGCGCCCTTGCGCTCGATCGCCTCCAGCACCGCCTGGGTCCAGCCGCCGTCGGCCGGGCGCTTCACGGCCTCGGCGGCGAAGCCCTGGGCCGGGGCGCGCGTCATCCATTCCAGCATGGGCGAGGAATGGTCGTCCTGGAGCAGCAGCACGCGCGACCCGCGCGGAATGTCGATCAGCTTCGCGGCCGCGGCGACGCCGTAGCCGACCGAGGAGATCAGCGCCACGTCCTCGGGCGCGGCGTTGATGAGCGCGGCGGCGGCCTTGCGCGCGCGCTCGTGCTGCCGGCCGGCGAGGGCGGGATCGAGCGTCCAGGGTTGCCCCTTGCGCGCGACCGCCGCGCGCCCGGCTTCCTGCGTCGCCTTGGGCAGCGGGCCCCACGCCGCCGCGTTCAGGTAGCAGACGTCGCGCGGGATATCGAACAGGTCGCGTTGCGAGGCTAGCATCCCCCAGGCCTTTCCGTTGGCGGCCGAATCGCGCCGGACCATAGCGGCGGCCGCGGCGTCGGGCAAACAGGCGGCGGCGCCAAAGAAAAGGGGCCGCCGGTTTAGAGCGGCCCGAGTTTAGGGAGGAGAGAAAACGGGATGAGATGACTAACAAGCGACCCCGGGGGTGGGGCCGCGAGGTCCAAACTAGGCCCGCACCGTTAAGATTGACTTAAAGATGCGTGGAAATTTTCGGCGAAATTCGGCGGTTTTCTGTGGAATCGACGGCTGCCGGGGCGGCTGGATGGCGGTTTTCCTGCCCCGGTCCGGCCCGGCCCGGGCCTGGGCGCGGGTCTATCGGCGCTGGGAGCAACTGCCGCTCCGGGGCTTGGCGATGGCGGCGGTGGACATGCCCATCGGCCTGCCCGACACGGGGCCGCGCGGCTGCGACTTCGCGACGCGCGCGCTGCTGTGCCGGGCGCGCTCGCGCGTGTTCCCGCATCTCCGGCGGCCCTTGCTCGGTCTCGCCGGCGACTACCAGGCGGCCGGTGCCTGGGCCAAGAAGGACGGCAAGGGCATCAGCGT
>JBQTIS010000047.1:0-2624 GCA_052387895.1 Rhodospirillales bacterium
GCCGACGGATCGGTGCGCGACGGCCTTTCACTGCTGGACCAAGCCATAGCGTTGGGTGGGGACCACATCGACGAGTCGCGCGTACGCGACATGCTGGGCCTGGCCGACCGGCTGGTGGTATTCGACCTGTTCGAGGCGATCCTGCGCGGCAGGCTCGACGACGCGCTGGCGCGGCTGGGCGAGATGTACAAGGCCGGCGCCGACCCGGCCGTGGTGATCGAGGACCTGCTGACGCTGACGCACTGGCTCGTGCGCGTGAAGCTCGCGCCCGAGGCGGCCCAACGCCCCGACGTGCCCGAGGCCGAGGCCAAGCGCGGCAAGGCCCTGGCCGCGGCCGCGAGCATGGCTCTGTTGACGCGCGCCTGGCAGATTCTGCTGAAGGGCCTGCGCGAGACGCAGAACGCGCCGCAGCCGGTCCAGGCCGCGGAGATGGTGCTGGTGCGCCTGGCCTATGCCGCAGACCTGCCCGACCCGGCCGAACTGGTGCGGCGGATCGAGGCGGACGGCGCCGCGGCGTCCGCGGGCAACGGCGGCGCGTCCGCGCCGCGCGGACCCCGCGCCGAGGCTATGCCGGCCGCGCGCCCGGTTTCCGGCTCGCGGCTTGCCGCCCAACCCGCGCCGGACGCCGCCCCCGACGCCGCGCCCAGGGCAGCGCCCAGGACCGCGCCCAGGGCCGCGCGCGCGGCGGCGGAGCCCGCGGCCGAGCTTTCGCCCATGCCCGCGACCTTCGCCGCGCTCGCCGACCTGGTGGAGGCCAAGCGCGAGGCGATCTTGCACGCCAACCTGTTCAACAACGTGCATCTCGTCCGCTACGAGCCGGGGGCGCTGGAGTTCCGGCCCGAGCCCCAGGCGCCGAAGAACCTGGCCGGCCAGCTGCAGAGCCTGCTGGCGGAATGGACCGGAAGGCGCTGGATGGTCAGCGTGTCGAACCAGGAGGGCGAGCCGACGCTGCGCCAGCGCCAGCACAGCCAAGCCCAGCGCCTGCGCCGGGAAACCGCCGAGCATCCGCTGGTGAAGGCGGTCAAGGACGTGTTCCCCGACGCCAGAATCGTGGCGGTGCGCGAGCGCGGCCAGCCCGAGCCGCCAACCGGAATCCGCGCGGCCGGCAACGAAGACGGTGAAGGAGAGCCGGACTGATGAAGAACCTGACGCAGATGATGAAGCAGGCGCAGGAGATGCAGGCCAAGATGGCCGAGCTTCAGGCGCGGCTGGAGGCGATCGAGGTGACCGGGGCTTCGGGCGGCGGGCTGGTGCGGGTGACCGCGACCGGCAAGGGGGCGATGCGCCGCCTCAGCATCGACCCGTCGCTGCTGAAGCCGGAAGAGGCGGGGGTGCTGGAGGACCTGGTGGTCGCGGCGTCGAACGACGCCAAGGCCAAGGCCGAGGCCAAGATGCAGGAAGAGACGCAGAAGCTCTTGGGCGGCCTGCAACTGCCCCCCGGCATGAAGCTGCCGTTCTAGCGCCGCGCATGACCGGCGCGGAGATCGAGAAGCTGATCCAGTTGCTGGCGCGGCTGCCGGGCCTGGGCCCGCGCTCGGCCCGGCGCGCGGCGCTGCATCTGTTGAAGAAGCGCGAAACGCTGCTGGATCCCCTGATGCGCTCGCTGGACGAGGTGGCGCGCGCGGTCAAGTCCTGCGGCCTGTGCGGCAACCTGGACACGACCGACCCGTGCGCGATCTGCGCCGACCACCGGCGCGACGCGGGCCTGGTGTGCGTGGTGGCCGAGGTCGGCGATCTGTGGGCGCTCGAGCGCAGCGGCGCGTTCAAGGGCCGCTATCACGTGCTGGGCGGCATGCTGTCGGCGCTCGACGGCGTGGGGCCGGACAAGCTCAACATCGCCGGGCTGGTGGACCGCGCCAAAGGGGGCGCGATCCGCGAGGCGATCCTGGCGCTGGACGCCACGGTCGACGGCCAGACCACCGCGCACTACATCGCCGACCGCCTGGCCGACAGCGGCGCCAAGGTCTCGCGCCTGGCGCACGGCGTGCCGGTGGGCGGCGAGCTCGACTATCTCGACGACGGCACCATCGCCGCGGCGATCAACGCCCGACGGCCGGCGTAAGTTTTTGCCGTCATCCCCGGCTCAAGGCCTGGCAGGGGCTATGAGAGACCGCGCGGCTTGGGGCCGCCGGTGGCCCAGTCCAACAGCTCGACCGTATGCACCACCGGCACGCCGGCGGCGGAAGCCAGTTGCGCGATGCAGCCGATATTGCCGGCCGCGACCAGATCGGGCTTGAGCGAGCGGATGTTGGCGACCTTGCGCTCGCGCAAGCGCGCCGCGAGATCGGCCTGAAGCATGTTGTAGGTGCCGGCCGAGCCGCAGCAGAGATGGCCCTCCGGCACGTCCACGACCGCGAACCCGGCCTTCGCCAGCAGCGCCTTGGGCGCGGCGTCGATCCGCTGGCCGTGCTGCAGCGAGCAGGCGGAGTGATAGGCGACCTTCCGGCCGGTCGCGACCGTGGGCGCGCGCAAGGTCAGCTCGTCCATCGCCTCGCTGACGTCCCTGGCCAGCTCCGACACGCGCCGCGCCCGGTCGGCCCACACCGGATCGGCGCGGAACATGAAGCCGTAATCCTTGACCACCGTGCCGCAGCCCGAGGCGTTGACCACGATGGCGTCGAGCC
>JBQTIS010000048.1:0-9847 GCA_052387895.1 Rhodospirillales bacterium
GAATGCCGAGGGCGCGCGCCTCGCCGGCGGCATCGACCAGCGGGCCGAGGCCGAGGCGATCCACGCCCGGCATCGAGGGGATCGGCTCGCGCCCGTCCTTTTCGTGCACGAACACCGGCCAGATCAGATCGGCGGCGCTCAAGGTGTTCTCGGCCACCAGCGCGCGACTCCAGGTGTCCGCGCGGTTGCGGCGCATGCGCAGGCGCGGGAATGCGCCCAACGACTCGAAGGGCGGCGGATTGTCGCGCCTAGGCGCGGCCGCTGGCTTGGGCCGGGGCGCGAAGGGCAGGGGTGTCGATCGCTTTGCCATCGTGCTGATACTGCAAGGTCACGTTTCCGGGAGCCAGGATAATAGGCGGCGGCGGCGGGCGGCGCCACTGCCCAAGGCCGCTTGTCCCGGTCGGATTTTCCTCCAGACACAGGGGTTTGCGTTGACAGTGCGTCGCGGCGGGTGGTTTATCTCGGCTGAAAGCGGGGGGAAATTTATGGTTTTCGTACGCCAAAACCGGACTTCCGCCGGGCGCGCCGGCTTGACGCGCGCCGCGGCCGCCGCGTTCGCGGCGCTCGCGTTCCTTGCCGTGTCGAACCTTGCGTTAACAAGCGCGTCGCTGGCGCAGAGCGCGGCCCCGGCGGTCAAGGCGGCCGGCGAAACACCGGTGCAGGTCCGCGCGCTTCTAAACCTCTTGTCCGATCCGGCGGTGCGGGACTGGCTCGACAGGCAGCAGGCCCAGCGCAAGGCTCCCGCCGCGCCCGAGCCCGTGGCGCAGGACGCGACCGCCTCGGGATATCTCGCCGAGCGGCTGAGCATGATCCGCAAGCATTTCGGGGACCTCATCGTCACCGCGCCCAAGCTACCGGGCGAGCTGGCCGACGCGGTCAACATCCTGATGCTGGAGTTCGAGGAGAGCGGCCTCGTCCGCATGCTGCTGCTGATCGCGCTGTTCGTGGGCCTGGGCTTCGGCGCGGAGCGGCTTTACCAGTGGATCGCTCGCGGCGTGGAAAAGTGGATCGTCGCGTTGCCGCTCGACACGGTGGCGGACCGGCTGCGTGCGGTCGGCGTGCGCCTGGGCTACGGCACGGCGATGGTCGTCGTATTCGCCATCGGCAGCCTGGGCGCGTTCCTGGCGCTGGAATGGCCGCCGCTGGTGCGCGACATCCTTTTGGGCTACCTGCTGGCGTTCCTGGCGCTGCGCTTCACGATGGTCGCCAGCCGCTTCCTGATGGCGCCGGCCGGCGAGCGCTTCCGCATCGTTCCGATGAGCACCGAGACCGCCTGGTTCTGGCACAAGCGGCTGGGCCTGCTGGTGGGCTGGTTCGGCTTCGGCTGGGTCACGGTGCAGATTCTGTCGATTCTCGGCATCTCCGCCGAGGCGCGCCAGCTCGTCGCCTATACGCTGGGTCTGGGATTGCTGGCGATCGGGCTCGAGGCGGTGTGGCGCACTCCGGCGGCGGGTCTCGGCGGGCGTTGGTTCGGCGCCACGGCGCGCAACTGGCTGGTGACGGTCTATTTCGTCGCGCTGTGGGCGATGTGGGTGGCGTCTTCGGTCGCCGCGCTGTGGCTCGCCATCGTCGCGGTGGGCCTGCCGGCGGCGATCCGCACGACGCGGCGCTCGGTCAACCACATCCTGCGCCCGCCTGGCAGCGCCGAGTCCGAATCCAGCGTGCCCAGCATCGCCGCCGCGTGCCTGGAACGGGGCCTGCGCGCGGCGCTGATCATCGTCGCGGCGCTGGTGTTGGCGCATGTCTGGGGCGTGGATCTCGGCCAGCTCGCTTCGCGCGATACCGCCTTCTCGCGCTTTGTCAGCGGGGCGGTCAGCGCCGTCGTGATCGTGCTGTTGGCCGATTTCGCCTGGAACGTGCTGAAGACGCTGATCGACCGCAAATTGGCCGATGCCGTGGCGCAGGGCCAGTTGCACTCCGAAGAGGCGCGCCGCCGCGCGCGCCTGCGCACGCTGCTGCCGATCGTGCGCAACGTGCTGTTCATCGTGCTGGTGGCGATGTCGGCGCTGATGGTGCTGTCGTCCCTCGGCGTGGAGATAGGGCCGCTGATCGCCGGCGCGGGCGTGGTGGGCGTGGCGATCGGTTTCGGCGCGCAAACCCTGGTGCGCGACATCATCAGCGGCATGTTTTTCCTGCTGGACGACGCGTTCCGCGTCGGCGAGTACATCCAAAGCGGCAACTACAAAGGCACGGTGGAATCGTTCAGTCTGCGCTCGGTCAAGCTGCGCCACCACCGCAGCCCGCTCTATACCGTGCCGTTCGGCGCGCTGGGCGCGATCCAGAACATGAGCCGGGACTGGGTGATCGACAAGCTCAGCATCGGCGTGACCTACGACACCGACCTCGACAAGGCCAAGAAGCTGATCAAGCAGGTGGGCAAGGAGCTGGAGCAGGACCCGGAGCTGGGGCCGAGCATACTGGAGACGCTGAAGATGCAGGGCGTCGAGCAGTTCGGCGATTTCGCGATCCAGATTCGGCTCAAGATGATGACCAAGCCGGGCGAGCAGTTCTCGGTCCGCCGCAAAGCCTACGCCTTGATCAAGAAGACGTTCGACGCCAACGACATCCAGTTCGCCTTCCCGACCGTGCAGGTGGCGGGCGGCGCGGGAGACGCCGCCGCCGCGGTCGCGCGCCAGAGCCTGGAACTGGCCAAACCGCCGGCCGAGGGCTAGAAACCGGCGCATGAGCCCGGACTTGAGTGAAGAGCAGCGCGCGTTCCGCGGCACGGCGCGGGATTTCGCCGCGAAACATTTCGCGCCGTACGCGGCGGAATGGGACGAGAAGCAGATATTCCCGGCGGATGCGTTGCGCGCCGCGGCGGCCCTGGGCTTCGCCGCCATCTACGTGCGTGAGGACGTGGGCGGATCGGGCCTGAAGCGCCTGGACGCGGCGATGATCTTCGAGGAACTAGCCACGGCTTGCCCGTCCACCGCCGCGTACCTCTCGATCCACAACATGGCGGCCTGGATGATCGATCGATTCGGCGGCGAAGCGCAGCGCAAGCGTTTCTGCCCCAAGCTCGCCTCGATGCGGCATTTCGCATCGTACTGCTTGACCGAGCCGGGCGCGGGCTCCGACGCCGCCGCGCTGGCAACGCGCGCCGAGCGCAAGGGCGAGCGCTACGTGCTCAACGGCTCCAAGGCGTTCATCTCCGGCGGCGGAACCAGCGACGTCTATGTCTGCATGGTGCGCACCGGCGAAGCGGGCCCGGCCGGGATTTCCTGCATCGCAGTGGAAAAGGGTACCAGGGGCCTGAGTTTCGGCAAAAAGGAACGGAAGCTGGGCTGGAACAGCCAGCCGACCGCCGCCGTGATCTTCGAGGACGCCGAAGTGCCGGTCGACAACCGCATCGGCGCGGAGGGCGACGGGTTCAAGATCGCCATGGCGGGACTGGACGGCGGGCGCGTCAACATCGCCGCATGCTCGCTCGGCGGCGCGCGCGCCAGCCTGGAAGCGGCCCGCGCCCATATGGGGGAGCGCAAGCAGTTCGGCAGTAAGCTCAGCGGATTCCAGGCGCTGCAATTCGCCCTGGCCGACATGGCGACGGAACTGGAGGCCGCGCGGCTGTTGGTGCACCGCGCCGCGCGCTCGCTCGACGACAGCGATCCCGACGCCGTCATGCACTGCGCCATGGCCAAGCGCTTCGCCACCGACAAATGCTTCGAGATCGTCGATCGCGCGTTGCAGCTTCACGGCGGCTACGGCTATCTCAAGGACTTTCCGGTGGAGCGGTATCTGCGCGATCTGCGCGTGCACCGCATCCTGGAAGGCACCAACGAGATCATGCGCCTGATCGTATCCCGCAAGCTGCTCGGCCCCAGCAACCGCTGATGGATCGGGAAATCCTGTTCGAGCGCCGGGGCGTGATCGGCCTCGCGACGCTGAACCGACCCGAGGCGCTGAACGCGCTGACCCTTGATATGGTGCGCGCCTATGCCCGGCAGTTGGCCGAATGGGAGAAGGACCCCGCGGTTCGCGCGGTGGTGTTGCGCGGCGCGGGCGGGCGCGCGTTTTGCGCCGGCGGCGACGTGGTCGCCGTTCACGACGCGGGCAAGGCCGGCGACCGCATGACCAGGGATTTTTTCCGCGAGGAATATACGCTCAACTACCGCATCAGCCGCCTGGCGGTTCCGCATGTCGCGCTGATCGACGGGGTGACGATGGGCGGCGGGGTGGGACTTTCGGTTCACGGCTCGCACCGCGTCGCCACCGAGCGGACGCTGTTCGCCATGCCGGAGACCGGCATCGGCCTGTTTCCCGATGTCGGCGGCGGTTATTTCCTGCCGCGCCTGCCCGGCGAGATCGGCATGTACCTGGCGATGACCGGGCAGCGCCTGCGGCTGGCCGATTGCATGTATGCGCGCATCGCCACCCACGCCGTCGCCGTCGCCGGGATCGACAAGGTCGTCGAGGCGCTGGCGGGCGCCGACTACGGGCGCGACGGGCGCGCGGCCGTGGACCGCCTGCTGGCGGGATTCGCCGCCGATCCGGGGCAGCCGCCGCTGGCCGCGCACCGCGCCGCGATCGACCGCTGCTTCGCCGGCGACACGGTCGAGGGCATGCTGGCCGCGCTGGAGCGCGAAGCCACGGACTGGGCCCGGCAGCAGCGCGCGGCGATGCTGACCAAGTCGCCGACCAGCATGAAGATCAGCGCGCGGCAGTTGCGCCGGGGCGCGCGCATGGACTTCGCCGACGAGTTGCGCATGGAATACCGCCTGTCGCAGGGCTGCATGGCGGGGCACGACTACTACGAGGGCGTGCGCGCGCTGCTGGTGGACAAGGACAACAAGCCGCGCTGGAAGCCGCCGACGCTGGCGGAGGTGGACGAGGACGTCATGGCGCGCCATTTCGACGCCGTGCCGGCGGATGGCGATCTGGTATTGAAGTAGGGCGTTCGACGACGGGGAGGACACGATGGCTTCGATCGGATTCATCGGCCTGGGCAACATGGGCGGCCCGATGGCGCGCAACCTGTTGAAGGCCGGGCACAAGCTGAAGGCGTTCGACCTGGTTCCGGCGTCACTCGATGCGGCGACCAAGGCCGGCGCTAGCCCGGCGAAGTCAGCGGCCGAGGCGGCCAAGGGCGTCGAGGCCGTGATCACGATGCTGCCGGCCGCCCAGCACGTGCGCGGCGTCTATCTGGGCGAGGGCGGGGTGATCGCGTCGGTCGCGCCCGGCGCGCTTCTGATCGACAGCTCGACCATCGATGTCGATACCGCGCGCGCGGTATCGGCCGCGGCCAAGCAGAAAGGGCGGATGATGCTGGACGCGCCGGTGTCGGGCGGCACCGGCGGGGCCGAAGCGGGCACGCTCACCTTCATGGTCGGCGGCGAGGAAGCGGCCTTCGCTATGGCCGAGCCGATCCTGAAAAACATGGGCAAGACCATCGTGCATGCCGGCGGGGCGGGGGCGGGCCAGGCCGCCAAGATCTGCAACAACATGATCCTGGGCGCATCGATGATCGTGGTCGGCGAGGCCTTCGTGCTGGCCGAGAAGCTGGGCCTGGACAAGCAAAAGCTGTTCGACATCAGCTCGAAGTCCTCGGGGGCGTGCTGGTCGATGACCGCCTATTGCCCGGTGCCGGGGCCGGTGCCCGCCTCGCCCGCGAATCGCGGCTATAAGCCCGGCTTCACCGCCGAGATGATGCTGAAGGACCTGAAACTGGCGCAGCAGGCCGCATCCAGCGCCGGCGCCGCCACGCCGATCGGCGCGGCGGCCGCGGCGCTCTATGGGCTCTACTGCGCCCAGGGGCAGGGCAATACGGATTTTTCCGGCATTATTCGCCTGATTCGCGGCGCCGCCTGACCGGGGCCCGCCCGCCCGAACGGTAAGCGGGCGGTAACTATCTCTGGTATATAGGGGGTGGCAACGTATGGCCGGCCGGGAGGCTTTCGCGTGAAGAACGCCTATCTCGACACGATCCGCCTGATCGAGCGTCTGCACCGCCAGTTCCTCGAAGTCGTGAAGGGCGAGCTCGACCGCCGCGGCGTCCAGGACATCAACAACGTCCAGGCGCTGATCCTCTACAACATCGGCAGCGACGATCTGACCGTGGGCGAGCTCACCAACCGCGGCTACTATCTCGGCTCCAACGTCTCGTACAACGTGCGCAAGATGGCCGAGAGCGACTACCTGACGCAGGAACGCTCGCCGCACGACCGCCGCTCCGTGCGCGTGAAACTGTCGGGCAAGGGCCTGAAGCTGTGGAAGACGCTGGACGAGATGTTCGACCGGCACCTGACGCAGATTCTGCCGGGCTTCTCGACCGAGGAGGAGCTGACCGGGGCCAGCAACGCGCTTAGACGCCTGGAGCGGTTCCTGATCGCCGCCGCCGAACAGGGCATCCGCCCGGCGCCGCCGGGCTGATTGCCGCTACGCCGCCGCTCCCGCCGTCAGGCAGTCGTCGCGGAGCGGCGCGACCGGCGCGAAATCGCGGTGATGCTGGTGGTCGGGGCGCTTGAAGCGCGTCTGCGCGTTGCCGACCGGGTTCAGGATCAGCGAGAAGATCGAACGCGGGTGCGGCGACATGTTGGACGGCGAGCCATGCACCAGCAGGTCGCCGAAGATCAGCGCCGTGCCGGGCGGGCCCTTCGGCGCTTCCAGGCCGCCCTCGGCCACCAGCCTCGCCACCGCCTCGCTCGGCACCGTCCACAGCGGATAGCTGGTGCTGACGGCGTCGAGGCCGGTCGGGGCCGGACCGTGGTGGTGCGAGCCGCGGATGAAGGTCAGCGGCCCGTTGAACTCCGTCACCTCGTCGAGAAAGATGTGCAAGTTCAGCGCCAGCGGCTGGGGCACGCCGTCCTCGTTGTGGTGCGTGGCGAAGTCGTAGTGCCACTGCCATTGCTCGCCGGTGAACGCCGCCTTGGCGTTGACCTTGACCTGCTGCACGTAAAGCCGGTCGTCGCCGAGAATCTGCATGGCCGGCTCGACCAGGCGGGGGTGGCGCACGACGCGGGCGAAAACATCGTCGCGCAGGTGCAGAGCCATGGCCGTGCGCACCGCCTCGCTGCCCTTTTCGCGGAAATTCTCGGGCACGCGCTGGGCGAACAGCCGCGGCAGCCGCGCGCGCATCGCCGCCACCTCCGGCCCCGAGAACAGGCCGGGCAGGGCGATGAAGCCGTCGCGCTGGAACTGCTCGAGCTGGCCGGCGGACAACCGCATGACTCGTCCCTGCCGTGGGTGAAGTCGCCGCCCGAATGATCGAGCAAGCCGTCTGAATTGGCAAACCACCCCGGCGGCGCGGGCCGGCCTTGGGAAAAATCACAGGATTGCCATCATTCCACGCTTGCAGGGCGCGGAAATCTGATTCATTAGATATGACGGAATTGTTACAAATCGGCGGACTACGCGATCCGATATGGGGCCTGGTGGCAGGCAACCCGCGCGGGGAGAGAAGAGATCAACGGTACCAATACTTTGCTGCACATCCTGGGGGGCGCCGCGTTGCTGTTGTGGGGCCTCAGGATGGTGCGCACGGGCATCACGCGGGCGTTCGGTTCGCAATTGCGCCGCGCCATCGGCGTCAGCCTCAACAACCCGTTCTCGGCGCTGCTGGCGGGTTTAGGCGTGACTCTGGTGCTGCAAAGCAGCACCGCGACCGCGCTGATAGTCTCGTCCTTCGCCGGCAAGGGGCTGGTGGCGGCGGGCCCCGCGCTCGCCACCATGCTCGGCGCCGACGTGGGCACCAGCCTGGTCGCCCAGGTGCTGTCGTTCAAGGTCAGTTGGCTTTGGCCGCTGTTCGTGTTCGCGGGCGTGGTGGCGTTCACGGCCGCTTCGGCCACCCGCGCGCACGATTTGGGCCGGGTCGCGATCGGCGTCGGCCTGATCCTGCTCGCGCTCTCGGCCATCGTCGCGGCGTCCGAGCCGCTGCGCGACTCGCCGGCGATGGTCGAAGCGATCCACGGCCTCAGCGACGACATGCTGCTGGGCGTGCTGGTAGCCGCGGTTCTGACGCTCGCGGCCTATTCCAGCCTTGCCGTGGTGCTCCTGGTCGTCTCGCTGGCATCGACCGGGCTGGTGCCGGTGCCTTTCGCGCTGGCCCTGGTGGTCGGCGCCAATCTCGGCAGCGGCCTACTGCCGGTGCTGACCACGCTGCGTTCGGAGCCGGCGGCGCGGCGCGTGCCGCTGGGCAACGCCCTGTTCCGCCTCGCGGGCGCCGTGATCGCGCTGCCGCTGTTGCGCTACGCGCCGGATTTGCTGGCGCGGCTCGAGCCCGAGCCCGCACGCGCGGTGGTCAATTTCCACACCGCGTTCAACCTGGGCCTGTGCCTGCTGTTCATCGCCATCACCGGCCCGGTCGCGCGCCTGGCCGAGAAGATCCTGCCCGACAAGCCGGCCGAGGCCGATCCGCGCCGGTCGCGGCATCTCGACGAAAGCGCCATCGATATGCCGACCGTGGCGCTGGCCTGCGCCGCCCGCGAGACCATGCGCATGGCCGACGCGATCGAGAACATGCTGCGGGGGACGATCGAGGCGCTGGAGACCGACGACCGCAAGCTGACGGCGGAGATCGAGCGCCAGGACGACGTGGTCGATTCGCTGCACGAGGCGATCAAGCTGTACCTGACGCGGCTGAGCGGCGAGGCGATGGACGACGAACAGCGCCGGCGCTGCATCGAGATCATCGCCTTCACCACGAACCTGGAGCATATCGGCGACATCATCGACAAGAACCTGATGGAGCTGGCGACGAAGAAGATCAAGCGCCAGTTGCGCTTCTCGCCCGAGGGCATGGCCGAGATGCGCGACATGCACGCGCGGCTGATCGACAATTTGCGCCTGGCGATGGGCGTGTTCATGTCGGGCGACATAAAGACCGCGCGTCGGCTGCTGCAGGAAAAAGAGCAGTTCCGCGAAATGGAGCGCACGGCCAGCGAGAACCATTTCAACCGGCTGCGCGCCGGCCGCGTCGAGTCGATGGAATCGAGCGCGCTGCACCTCGACATCATCCGCGACTTCAAGCGCATCAATTCGCACATCACCTCGGTCGCCTATCCGATCCTCGAGCAGGCGGGCGAGCTCAGGCAAAGCCGGCTGGTGCCGAAGAAGGCGCGCCGCGCGGCGCCCGGCCGCGCCTCGGAGCCCGAGACCAGCGAGCCCGCCTCGGCCCCCGCCGCGCCGTCGACCCTGCCCGGCGACGCCAAGGCCCGGGGGGCGCACTGACGAAACGGCGGCCTAGCGCGGCAAGAAAACGAAATTGTTGATGAAGCGCCCCTGCGCCAACTCGGCAGCAAGATCGACGCGCCCGACGGCGGTCAGCACTCCACCGCGCAGGCACAAGGCCGAATAGCCCAGGCTTTCGATCCAGGCGATCACCGCTTCCGGTTTTTCGCCGGAATTCTTTTCGTCGATCTCGACCAACAGCGCGGGCCGGCAGCGGGCGATGGTCGCGCGCGCGCCCTCGATCGCCTGGCGCTCGAAGCCCTCGACGGCGATCTTGATGAAGCCCACGTCGCCCAGCTTCACGGCGTCGCGCCGCCCCGTCTCCACCTCGATCGCCAGATGGTCCATGCGTCCGACCAGGTCGGTACGCAAGGACCCGGTCTGGTTCGCTGGCCGGCCGCGGCGCAAAGGCAGCATCATCGTGGCCCGGCCGGCGCGGTCGGACAGCGCGGCGCCCGAGACCGTCACGTTGGCGCCGCGCGCGCATCGCTCCAGGATGGCGCGGACCTTGGGATTCGGCTCATAGGCGAAGCAATGCTTGGCGTAGCGCGCGAGAAAATAGCTGTAGACGCCCTTGTTGGCGCCGGCGTCGACCGCGTTGCGCTCAGGGTCGACCAGATGCTTCAGCAGCCTGAGCTCGCGTTCGCCCCTCCACCACCCGCGCCAGGCGCGGATGCGCCAATAG
>JBQTIS010000049.1:0-1752 GCA_052387895.1 Rhodospirillales bacterium
ACCCGGGCGTCGCGCCGGACGATGCCGTAGAGCGGCGGCTCGATCTTCAGGAACCCCTTGCACGCCTTCAGCAGCGTCTCGTAGGTGCGCTCGCCCTCGCGCCGCGTGGTCGCCATGTTGACCACGACGCCGAGCCGCGCTTGGGGCGTTTCCTGGGCCGTCACCTTGATGAAGGCATAGGCGTCGGTCAGCGCCGTGGGCTCGTCGGTCGTGACCACCAGCGTCACCTGCGCCACGGCCGCGAGCATGCGCACCGGCCGCTCCAGCCCGGCGCCCAGGTCGATCACGGTGCAGTCGTAGCGCCGCGCCAGCTGCGCCAGGTCCTGGCTCAAGGTCCCCAGGCGCTGCATCGACAGGTTGGCGAGACTGCCGGTGCCGGACCGGCCGGCGATGATGTCGAACCCGCCCTCGGGGAAGGAAGCCGCCACCTGGCCCAGCGTCGCTTGGCCGGTCATCACCGCGCCCAGATCGCGCCGCGGCGTCAGGCCCAGCTGGATGTCCACGTTGGCCAGGCCCAGATCGCCGTCGAACAGCAGCACTTTCTGCCCGGCGCGCGCCAGCGCGTGCGACAGCGTGATCGAAAACCAGGTCTTGCCCACGCCGCCCTTGCCCGAGGCCACGGCCACGACGCGGTGCGCCGCGGCGGTCCCGGTGGTGGTGTGGGTCGCGGCTTCGAGCTGTGGATTCATGACGCCACCGCCTGCTTCAGGGGTTGCAGTGTAACCGCGGGCTCGGCTTCGGTCTCGCCGGTTCGCGGCAGCAGCCGCCGCGCCAGCCCGGGCGCGTCCAGCGGGTCGAGCCCGCCGCCGGCCGCGGGGGACAGGGCGATCTCGGCGAGCGCTAGCCCGCCGGCCTCGGCCGCGGTCAGGATGCCACCCAGCCGCCGCGCGACGTCGGCGCGGGTGGCGATCAACCGGTACACGCCGAAGGCCGCGAAGGAAGCGGCGATGTCGGCGCATTCGCCGGGATCGCCGCCCGCCGGCACGAGCAGGACCGGCTCGGCGCCGGCGGCCCGGATCGCCTCTTGCAACGCCGCCATCGCGTCGCGGTCGTAGGGATCGACCCCGGCGCCGTCGATCAGCGCCATGCCCTCGGCCGCTTCGAGAGCGCGGCGCAGCTCGGCGGGGCCGTCCGCCAGCATCAGTTCCGCGCCCAGCGCGCGCGCGTGATTGGCCAGGCGCTCGGCGCCGCCGCCCTCGGCCGCGACCAGCGTGACGTGTCGGCGGGCCTGGATCGCGCGCGCGGCCAGCTTGGCGGCGGCCAGCGTCTTGCCCGCGGCGGGCGGGCCGACCAGCATCCAAGGCCTGGCGCCGGCGGCCGGCAGGCCCAGCGGCGCGAAATAGAAGCATCGCTCCAGCCCCTCGGCTAGCGATCGGGCGGCATCGGACGTGGCCATCTGCGCGCGGGCGGCGCCCGCCAGGATTCGCTCGGCCAGGCCCGCGGGCACGCCGTGGTAGGCTAGGCAGTCCGTCAGCTTGTCGAGCGCGTCCGGGGCCGACGGGATCGCGCCCAGCGCGTCGATCGGCGTGTCGATCGCCGCGGTCACGCGCACGCCGACGCCGCTTTCGTCCTGCTGGTCCGCGACGATGATCGCGTCCGGCCCTAGCGTGTCGCGCACGAGCCGGATCGCCTCCATCATCGAGGGGGCGGTGAAGGTCTTGAGCCGCATCGGGCCGAAGCTATAGCAAGTCCCCCGCGCCGAGCCTTGCCGAGGGCGAAACATCAAGCCTGCGCAAGCGCTTATGCTGAGCC
>JBQTIS010000050.1:0-2158 GCA_052387895.1 Rhodospirillales bacterium
GGCCGAGGCCGACTCGGAGGCCGCCGATCTGCCCGAAGCGCCCGAGGTCGACGAGCAGGCGGGCGGCCCGATCGACGAGACCGGCGCGGCGCCGCCGCAGGCGGGCCAAGAATCCGCCGGCGACGAATCCCCGGCGCAGCCGGCGCCCGACTACCCGGCGCCCGACTACCCGGCCCCCGACTACAAGGGCGGCATGCTGGCCGATCAGCTCGAGGCGCGCGCCGCCGCGGGCGAAAGCGGCGAAGGCGCCGACCGCAACGCGGAGCCCGACAGCGCCGCTCTCGACATCCCGCCGGTCGAAACCTCGGCCGCGCCGGCCGACGCCGCCCCCGAGGGCGCGCAAGCAGGCGAGGCCCAACAGCCCCCGCCCGCCGCGGGCGAAGATCGGGGCGCGCGCCGGGCGCGGCCGGTCGAGACCTTCGGCGGCGACGCGGTCGACGAGGTGCGCCGCCGCCGGCCGCGCCAGACCCGCAACTACAAGATCCAAGAGGTGATCAAGCGCCGGCAGATCATGCTGGTGCAGGTGGTGAAGGAAGAGCGCGGCAACAAGGGCGCGGCGCTGACCACGTACCTTTCGCTCGCCGGGCGCTACTGCGTGCTGATGCCCAACACCACGCGCGGCGGCGGCGTGTCGCGCAAGATCACCAACTCGACCGACCGCCGGCGGCTGAAGACCCTGCTGGACGACCTCAACCTGCCGCCGGGCATGGGCGTGATCGTGCGCACCGCCGGCAGCGAGCGCAGCAAGCCCGAGGTCAAGCGCGACTGCGACTACCTGTTGAAGCTGTGGGACGAGATCCGCGAGGCGACGCTGAAATCCACCGCGCCCTGCCTGATCTACGAGGAAGCCAGCCTGATCAAGCGGGCGATCCGCGACCTTTATGCCCGCGACATCGACGAAATCCTGGTCGAGGGCGACGACGGCTACCGCGCGGCCAAGGACTTCATGAAGATGCTGATGCCCAGCCACGCCAAGCGGGTGCAGCAGTACAAGGACCCGATTCCGCTGTTCCACCGCTTCCAGATCGAAAGCCAGATCGACGCGATGCACAACCCCGTGGTGCAGCTGCGCTCGGGCGGCTACGTCGTCATCAATCCGACCGAGGCGCTGGTGGCGGTCGACGTGAACTCGGGCCGCGCCACGCGCGAGCGCTTCATCGAGGAAACCGCGCTGCGCACCAACATGGAGGCCGCCGAGGAGGTGGCCCGCCAGCTGCGCCTGCGCGATTTGGGCGGCCTGGTGGTGATCGACTTCATCGACATGGAGGACAACCGCAACAACCACACGGTCGAGCGGCGCCTGAAGGAGGCGCTGCGCTTCGACCGCGCGCGCATCCAGGTCGGGCGCATCAGCGCGTTCGGCCTGTTGGAGCTGTCGCGCCAGCGCCTGCGCCCCAGCATCCACGAGACCAGCACCATGCCGTGCCCGCATTGCGGCGGCAGCGGCCATATCCGCTCCACCGAATCGGCCGCGCTGCACGTGCTGCGCGCGATGGAGGAAGAGGGCATCAGGCGCCGTTCGCGCGAGGTGGTGGTGCACGTCGCCACGCCCGTGGCGCTCTACATCCTCAATCAGAAGCGCGCGATGCTGGGCGAGATCGAGCGGCGCTACGGCTTCAGCGTCACGGTGATGGACGATCCGGCGCTGATCCCGCCGAACTACCGGCTCGAGCGCGTGCGCGCCGCCGGCCCCGAAGCCGCGGCGCCGGTGCGCGCGGAATCGGTGGTGCTGCCGCCCTACGACGAGGCGGCCGCGGAAACCGAAACGCCGGGCCAGGCGGAGCCGGCCGGCGAGGGCGAGGCCCCTGTCGGCGAACGTTTCGATCCCGCGGCGCTGGAGCGCGATCGGGAACGCGACCACCCGGGCGATCATCGGGGCGACCACCGGGGCGACCACCGGGGCGATCGCGGCGGCCACCGCGATCACCGCGCCGGGCACGATCAAGGCGACCGCGGGCAGGGCGAAGCTGGCCGCGGCCGCGGCGGGCGCCGCCGGCGGCGCGGGCGCGGACGCGCCCGTCCCGGCGAAGACCGCCCGCCGCAGCCGATGCAGCGGCCGGCCGAGGGCGACCAGCACCAGCCCCCGCGCGCCGGGCGCGAGGCGCCGGAGCACGAATCCGCGGCGTCGACGGCCGAGCCGTTCGCCGGCGCGGCGGCC